>URZS01000063.1 GCA_900552445.1 uncultured Veillonella sp.
ATCTACACTCTTTCCCTACACGACGCTCTTCCGATCTTATATATAAGAAACAATAAAAGCCTCCTTAGTAGATACTAAGGAGGCTTTTATTCGTTTTCCTTAGAGAGGGATCTTATACCTTTTAGTTCACAGTTGTATATAGATAAATTTCGAAAAATTCATGATAAGTTCATAAAAGATATTGAAATTTATCGAAAAGTTGTGTAAAATAAAAGTATATTATTACCAAAGGCCTGTGTATTGTGAAGGGCCATTATTGGAGGGAATTATAATGAACAAAAAATTATTAGCTTTATTGGCAGTTGCTGCTGTAGGCGTATCTGTAGCAGGTGCAACTCCACAAACTCAATTCAACAAAGGTGAATTCCAAGTTGATCTTGGTGCAGCTAGTGTTGAAGCAAAAATGGATGGTGGCAAAGATGCTCACAAATGGAACTTCGATGGTGGTTTGACTTATGGCTGGTCTGACAAAACTGGTATTCAATATGGTTACCATGGTTTGAATACTAAACATCTTGATACTGATATGCATGAATTGAACTTGGTTCGTTCTTTGAACAAAAATGTAGCAGTATATGGTGGCTATGCTCGGATCCACAATCATGATGCTGGTGGCACTAACAACATTGCGCAAGCAGGTGTAATTGGTAAAACTAACCTTGGCTCTAAAGTAGAAGTTTACGGTAAAGCTGGTGTAGGTACTAAGAATACTACAGTTTTAGAAGCTGGTTTAGGCTATAAAGTTAACGAAGACTGGGATATCAATGCTGGTTACCGCTACATCAATACTAAAGCAAATGAAGATCATAATGTATCCTTCCAAGGTCCAGTAGTTGGCTTGTCCTACCGTTTCGGTGGTCAAAAATCCGTAGCTCCTGTATACACTCCAGCTCCAGCTCCTGTATACACTCCAGCTCCAGCTCCAGCTCCTGTAGTAGAAGCTCCTGTATATAAAACTCCTAAATTGGACTACTATGTACAATCCATCTACTTCGATTCCGACCAAGATGTTGCTCGTGCAGACCAATATCCAAACTTAACAGCTGCTGTAAACGCTGCTCACCAATATCCTCAAGATCAAGTTAAATTGTTAGGTAATGCTGATACTGATGCAAATCCTCAATACAACATTGGTTTATCCGAACGCCGCGTACAATATGTAGCTCAATACTTAGTAAATAATGGCGTATCTGCTGATCGCTTCATCGGTATCGCTAATGGCGACACTAAACCAGTGGCAACTAACTCCACTGCAGCAGGTAAAGCTGAAAACCGTCGTGTAGACGTTTACATTCACCGCTAATCTCTAAGCTAATTTAGATTAGACATACAATAAAGTCCACCTTCTATCATGCTCTCGTGTTCATCGGGGGACCGAGCATGTGATAAGGTGGACTTTTATGTTATACTAAACTTGCATACAATCGTAGGTCATACAATGTTCATTAAGATTTGATAATGTATGCGGTGTGAGTATAGTAAAGTAGGTTATATATGAAAAAATTTAAATATTACAAACCGCTCATAGGTGCTATCATACTAGCTGGTATTATGATTATGATGGCCCTTAGAATAAGTGATATTGCTAGTGCTATTGATGCTATTATTACAGCATTTGTTCCACTTATTGTAGGTGCCTGTATTGCGTTTGTGCTAGATATTTTAGTAGTGCGTTATGAGCGATGGCTATGGCCTAAGAGTGAATCTGGATGGAGGTATAAGATACGACGACCTCTCAGTCTTGTATTATCTTTTGTGACAATTAGCGTAATCGTGTATTTTATTGCCCGTATGGCGCTTCCTCAATTGGTTCATTCTATGTCGATTATTGTGGCGTCTTCGCCTCAACTGTATACAGATTTCCAAACTTGGATGCAGCATCTTACAGAGACGATTCCAATGGCATCTAATCAGACACTTATGGACACGTTGAGTGGTGAAAGTATCGTTAAATATACTCGTGAATGGGGTACTAAAGGCGGTACATACATCGTCAATGCAATGGGCACAGTTTTATCTTGGACGTTAAATATCGGTCTTGGATTGATATTTGCTATTTATATGCTTCTTGATAAAGAACGCCTTATGATGCAAGGCAAACGCATTGTAAAAGCCTATGCATCTGATGAATGGTTAAATCGTGTTAGTTATGTAACCCGTGTGGCAGTTCAAACATTTAGTAATTTCTTTGTAGGACAGTTTATTGATGCCTTGATTTTAGGCGTTATGGTGGGTATTACTTTATGGCTATTCAATATAGAATACGCTACAACCATTGCCTGTGTAATTGGCCTTACTGGTTTGATTCCACTACTTGGTATCTATGTAGGTGGTGTTATCGGTGCGGTTATGTTGCTCACTGTTAGCCCTATGGATGCATTAATTTATGTGATTATTTTAGAAGTGCTTCATCAAATTGAAAGCAACTTCATTTACCCTAAAATCGTCGGTAACTCTGTTGGTTTGCCGGGCTTATGGGTATTTGCTGCGGTTATCGTAGGTGGTAGCTTGATGGGGGTCACTGGCATGTTGATCGGTGTTCCTTTAGTAGCTACATGCTATAAACTGCTTATGAGAGATGTAGAGGATCGACTTGCATCAAATGAAGGTTTATAGTATATTGTCTAAATAATATGATAGTTTATGTATGTTTTGTGTGCTGTTGAATATGGCACGGACTTATAGTAATTCTAGTATGTGAATTACTTTTACTATTGTTAAAAGTATCACATATAGTAGGAGGATTTGTAATGAATAAAAAGTTAATTTCTATGGCATTAACTGGTGTATTGGCAGTAGGTGTATTGTCTGTTGCTACACCAAGTGTGGCAGATGCACGTAAAACAAAGCCGGAAACAAGTACTGATATTTCTGTACAACGTGCACCAGGTGAGTCCATGGTTATGACTATGAGCAAAATTGGTACTATTTTCCAAAATCGCTTCCCGAATGCTGCGCTTCACTCCGTAGAGCTTAACTCTAACGATTTAAACTATGGTTACAAAGTTGTTGGCTATAGTAAATATCATCAATACAAGATGAAAATTGACGTAATTACTGGTAATACTTCCAATATGGAAGAAGGTGGTAAACCTAAAAAAATTATCGGGGAAATCTTCAACAAAGATCGAGTAATTGAGTCTGCTCAAGCAGAACGTGTTGCTAAACAACAACTCGGTGCTGATGCTGTTATGAAGGGCTGGAAAATTGAAGCTCATGACGGCAAAATCTTGTACTATGTAACAATGCATCAAGATGGTAAAAAAGTAGTTGTTACAGTAGATGCTGAAACAGGTGCTTACGTAGAGCAATCTAAATCTTATAAATTACCACCTGAACCAGATCAAGGTTTCGATGGCCGTAAAACAAATCTTATCTTTGGTAGTGGCATCGACATGGGTCGTTAATCTATTGATAACAAAAAGGACTGTGCATAAACACAGTCCTTTTATTGCTATAACGGTAGTTATTATTACCAACGGTGTTCGTAGTACACTTGTGTCCACATGATAACTTCGATCAAGGAAGGGTGTGGGCTCATAGTTTCACCTACAGTGATAACGGATTTAGGATCCATTTCGCGAGTAATACCTCTTTCACGTAAGCGTTTAGTACGTTCAGACGCGATTTCTTCATTAATTGCTGTCAACGGAGTTACACCGCTGTTCATAAGGTTTACATATGGTTGGAAGAGGATAGACGCTTGTGGACCTGTTACGTGCATACCTAGAATATGGTTAGTATCTTTGTCTACCACGATTTTAACAAAGCCGTCATTTACATCACCAGGGTTGATACCCATTGCGTAGCCTTTAGCTGTGGAGGAGTAGTAGTTTTTACCTACACCTACATTGTAACCAGCTTTAATAGCTTCTGCCTCAGTAAGTCCTACGCTACCAATTTCAGGGTAGGAGAATGTAACCTTAGGCAATGTATCATAACGTGCCCAACGGTAATCTTCTTCGCTTGTTGCGTAGAAGAGATTATGAGCAATGATATCTGCTTCGTAGTTTGCACGATGGCGGAATGCAGGTTCGCCGTTTACGTCACCTAATGCATAGATACCATCAACGGATGTTTCTAAGAATTCGTTAGTTTTGATCCAGCCTTTTGGCCATGTTTCGATACCAGTATTTTCGAGATGAAGCTCTTCTACAGCTGGACGAATGCCTGCAGCGACAAGGATTTCTTCAACTTTAGTTTCTAAGATTTCCCCAGTTGTACGATCTTTAGTAACGACTACTTTGAGACCATCTTCTTGGCGGATTTCAACCGTGTCTTGATTTAGAACTACATTGATGCCACGTTCTCTATAGTTATTCAACAAGAATTCAGATACTTCTGCGTCTTCTTTAGGTACTAAACGTACATTATGTTGAAGGATTGTTACCTCTGTACCAGCGGATGCAAATACGTGAGCAAATTCAACACCGATTGGACCTGCACCGAGTACCGCAAGGGATTTGTATGGTTGTTTAGGGAATTTATCGCCAAAGAGGCTTTCACTAGTAAGGAAACCTGCCTCTTGAAGACCAGGTACATTCGGTATATTACTATAACCGCCAGTACCAAGGATAATCGTTGGTGCTGTGATTTCTACAATGCCAGAACCATCGTTAAGATGAATATTCATTACTTTATCGGATACAAAGCTTGCTGCACCACGATATACGTCTACATTGTCATAGGCATTGTAGTAGTCGTAAATGCCAGCAGATTCGTCGATTTTATGCCAGGTACGTTTTGATACGGTATCCCAATCCATAGTAGCAGAACCAACATTAACACCGATTTTTTTGAATTCTTCTACTTCTTGGATCGCATTGGCTGCTGTAACCATAACTTTTGTAGGAATACAACCGCGAGTTAGGCAGGTACCACCAAATTTACCTTTTTCTATGATGGCCACTTTAAGGCCTTTTTTTAGTGCAGCGTCAGCAACGATAGTGGCGCCGCCTGTACCAACTACAATAATATCGTATTGTTTCATGTTGATTCCTTTCTATATATATCTACTAATAGTTATTATCATTAACTCTATTATAGCATTACATTGAATTAAATCAATATAGATAATTAACTATTGGTGAAAGTTTATGTTTAACTAATCATAAACTATATGATTTTTACGTATTATAAGAGAAAATGTAATAATACTTTTATAAAGAGTAAATGAGGTCGTTTACTAAACTTGTTTACAAAAAAAGACGGTCCCGAAGGACCGCCTAAGGATGTTTTAGTTCCAATCTTCGTGGTAGCCACGTTTTGCATAGTCTGCAGTAGCTGTGAAGAGAATATCTGTGCTAGAGTTAAGCGCAGTTTCCGTAGAGTCTTGTAAAACACCGATAATAAAGCCAACGCCTACAACTTGCATTGCTACGTCGTTGGAAATACCGAATAGGGAACAAGCTAATGGAATGAGTAGTAGAGAGCCTCCTGCTACACCAGAAGCGCCACAGGCACCAATAGTGGCGATGATAGATAATAGGATTGCTGTAGGAATATCTACAACGATACCCAATGTATGAGCTGCGGCTAATGTCATGATTGTGATCGTAATCGCAGCACCACCCATATTGATTGTTGCACCTAATGGAATAGATACAGAATACATATCAGGGTTTAGTTTCAAACGTTTAGCTAAGTCAAGGTTTACAGGAATGTTGGCAGCAGAGCTACGAGTGAAGAATGCGTAGATTGCAGATTCGCGTAAACATTTAAATACCAATGGGTATGGATTGCGACGAAGATAAACGAAGGACAAAATCGGATTGATTACTAGTGCTACGAAAATCATAGAACCAAGTAATAAAACGAGTAATTGGAAGTAACCAATTAAAGCTTCGATACCGTTAGTAGCAATGGATTCCGCTACAAGGCCCATAATACCAAGAGGAGCAAAGCGGATGATCCAGCCTACTACTGTAGTAATTGCTTGAGCGATGGATTCCATAACCTCTTTAGTATTCATTGGTGCATGACGTAAAGCACCACCTAGGATAAGTGCCCAACCTAGAATACCGATATAGTTAGCGGACATCAATGCTTTTACAGGGTTATCAACTACATTTTTAAGTAATGTTGTCATAACCTCAGCAATACCTTGAGGAGGCGCTGCGTCAGCGGCACCTGCTGCTAGATGTAATGTAGTAGGGAAGAAGAAACTTACAACTACAGCTAATGCTGCAGATAGGAATGTACCTAATAGATATAAGGTGATTACAGAGCCCATACCTGTCTTTTGGCCAGAGCGATGTTTACTGATCGCTGCGATTACCAAGAAGAATACAAGGATAGGTGCAATGCCTTTAAGAGCACCAACAAAGAGAACACCTAATAAAGCAAGTTCATTTGCCATATCTGGCACGTAAAGTGCAGTCACAATACCAATGATCAAACCTATGATAATCTGTTGGATTAGACTGACTTTGTTGATTGATTTAACAAATCGATTCATAGTACACTCCAATACTTAATAAAAACAAATAAATCTCCATGAATATATCCTTTCATCATGGACATATGTCATTATACAACGAACATGTAATAGTAGCAATAGATAATGTCATAGATGTTCAT
>URZS01000064.1 GCA_900552445.1 uncultured Veillonella sp.
TCACTCTTGCCATTGTATATTCCTCCTAAATTACGATGTATCGATCTAATAGTTAACGATTAAGCGTATGGTAAGCATTTAGCTACGCGTTTGTGGTCAGCTTTTGCAACCAATGTAGCTTTACGTAAATTACGTTTACGAGCTGGAGATTTTTTCTCAAGAATGTGGCTTTTGAAAGCTTTTGCACGCTTGAATTCACCAGTACCAGTTACTGCGAAACGTTTAGCCGCTGCGCGACGAGTTTTAATTTTTGGCATAATTATAATCCTCCCAATACCTTATTTACCTACTAAAATCATGGTCATGTTACGACCTTCTAATTTAGCTGCTTTTTCAATAGACGCTGTTTCTTTGAGTTCTTCAGCGAAACGTGTCAACACTGCCATGCCTAGTTCTGGATGTGAAAGTTCACGACCGCGGAACATGATAGTTACTTTTACTTTGTTACCTTCACCCAAGAATTTGGATGCGTTTTTCATTTTTACGTAAAAGTCATGGTCTTCAATATGTGGACGTAACTTTACTTCTTTTAAAGTTACGATTTTTTGTTTCTTTTTCGCTTCTTTCTCGCGTTTTTGTTGTTCATAACGATATTTACCGTAGTTCATAATACGAGCTACCGGTGGTTTAGCGTTAGGTGCAATTTCCACAAGATCAAGATGCTTTTCTTCAGCCAATGCCAACGCCTCACGGGCAGACATAATGCCGATTTGTTCGTTTTCAGGACCTACGACACGAAGTTCACGAGCACGAATTTCTTCATTAATGCGTGGTGTATCCTTGCTAATAGCGTTCACCTCCAAGAGAATAAAAAAAACGGACGGCAAACACCATCCGAATAGAGTTCTCTATATTAACCTCATACTTCATGGTATTAGGTGAGTGGCGGATGGCCTCTGCTTCATAAATTACTTAATTATAATAACAAATCGATTAGTGAAAGTCAACAAAAAATATTGATCTTTTAACCATGAATTTATTATTACAACTCTTATAGTATAACAGACATTATAAGTTCTGTATATAGGTATACTTACTGACACCGCTCTCTCTTTATGTATACAATATTCTTATAAATTATACAACTAATTCTATAGAAAATACGATACAATAAAATTTATAGAATAGTCTAGCTTATATAGTGTACTTTATAGGATAATATAGTTTATATAGTTTACATTATTTATTATTATACAGTAATAGGTATTACACAAATTGAAAGGAGTTTTATTATGAGTGCAACAAACAGTTCCCCTCCTCAAAAGGCACGTACAACTGCTCAAAATATTGGTCTTATTCTATCTTTCATCGTTCTAGGTGGCATTTTATTATTGCCTACACCAGAAACATTATCTACAGGTGGTCATCGTATGATCGGTGTTCTCGCCTTTGCCATTATCTTGTGGATGACATCAGCTGTTTCCTATCCTGTAAGTGCTACCATGATTACAGCACTTACAGCTCTACTATTAGGGTTCTCACCAAATCCTGAAGCGCCAGCCAAAGCTATGGGTACGGCTAATGCCTTAAAGCTTATCATTTCAGGTTATTCTTCCCCTGCCATGATTCTTGTTGGTGCCGCTATGTTTATCTCTGTAGCTATGCGTAAAACAGGACTTGATCGTCGAATTGCCATGATGGTTTTATCTAGTGTAGGCACGAAAGTTAGCCGTATTTATTTAGGTGTTATTATTACAGGTCTTATCCTTGCTTTCTTTGTTCCAAGTGCGACGGCTCGTATTGCTTGCTTAGCACCAATTATTATCGGTATTGTGGAAAACTTAGGTATTGAACGTAAAAGCCGTGTAGCAGCTCTTCTCATGGTAGGTGCCATACAGGCAGATACATTCTGGAACATCATGATTCAAACGGCAGCGGCCCAAAACCTTGTGGCTGTTGGCTTTATGCAAACACAAATGAAAAGTGCTGTAAGTTGGATTGATTGGCTCACTGCAGCTGCTCCGTTCTCCATTATCATGGTTATTATCACCTACTTTGTAACGCAAGCTTTCATTAAACCTGAGTTTAAAGAACTCGTTGGAGGTGATGTACAGCTTGCAAAAATGCGTGAAGCAATTGGTCCTATGTCCTTTGACGAAAAGAAATTATTATGTATTTCTATTGCGCTACTTGCATTGTGGGCTACAGGTGGCAAATTACACTCCATCGATACTACAACATCGACAATTATAGCCATCGCTTTATTCTTCTTCCCTAAGATCGGTATTATGGACTGGAAATTTGCCCAACCAAATATCGACTGGGGTTCTATCGTAATGTTTGGTGCAGGCATTGGTCTTGGTGCAGTATTACTGAAAACAAAAGCTGCTACATGGCTTGCTCAAGTATTTGTTAATGCATTCTCCCTCGAAACAGCGAGCGTATTCATTTTAATTGCTGTAATGGCTGCATTCCTTATTGTTATCCATTTAGGCTTTGCCTCTGCTACAGCTCTATCTTCCGCGATGATTCCAATTGTAATCTCCATTGTTATGAGTCATAGCGCAGAAGGACTTAACCCTTTAGGAGTAACAATGCTCATGCAATATGCGATCTGCTTTGGTCTAGTATTACCAGTAAACTCTCCACAAGGCATGCTAGCTTACGGTACAGATACATTTGATGTAAAAACATTTATGACTACAGGTATTCCATTAACTATCATCGGCTATGTAATGATGCTCATATTCGCACTCACATACTGGCACTGGATTGGAATTGCTTAATATCAACAAACTAAAAAAATCCTACAATTTCTGAATTACCAGAAATTGTAGGATTTTTAATTGTATTAGATTACGTTTCCTATTCTAGTTCCTTACCTTTTAGTTCAGGAATCAAGAATACTGTTGCTAGGATATCGATTACATAGATAATGGCAAGGAAGGCAATTGCCACTTGGTAGGAGTACATAGAGATAATCATGCCCACCACCATTGGGCTAAAGCCACCTACAGCACGACCGATATTAAATAATACGTTTTGAGCTGTTGCACGAGCACTTGTTGGGTACGCTTCTGCCATTAAAGCACCGTAGCCACCCATCATACCATTTACAGAAGCACCTAGAATCGCACCAGCAAATAGCATCGCTGTTGGATCAGATAGTTGGGAGTAAATCAAAATAGAAGCTACTGCACATACTTGGAACAGGATAAATGTAGGTTTACGACCAAGTTTATCTGCTAATCGTCCAAATAGCCAAATACCAACCATCATGCCGCATACTGTAACGGCAGTCCATAAACCAGATTTAGTAAGGGAGAAACCTAATTGCTTACTCAAGAAGTTAGGTAACCAGATCATAATACCGTAGTACCCAAAGTTCTGAACAGATGTTAAGATAGCCACACCAATAGATGTTTTCGTAGTGGCTGCGTCTTTCACAAGTAATTTAAAAGATTCCCTATGGGAATGTTCATTTACCTCTTTGCTTTGTACAAAGATTTCTGGTTCGTGTAGTTTCGCACGGAAGAACCACGCCACAAAGGCAGGAATAATACCTACCATAAACATGCCGCGCCATCCGATGTAAGGAATCAATAACGGTGTTAATAATGCAGCGGCCAATACGCCTAATTGCCAGCCAAGAGCAACATAGCTTGTCGCTTTCGCACGGTGTTTCGCAGGCCACGCTTCAGCAGCTAAAGCCATGCCGATACCAAATTCACCGCCTAAACCAATACCAGCGATTGTACGGTAAATAAGTAGATCCCAATAGCCTTGAGCAAAGGCACAAAGTCCAGTAAATACAGCAAACAGTACGATAGTCCACGTTAAGACGCGAACACGGCCATATTTATCCGACAAAGTACCAAAAATGAAGCCCCCTAATACGGCGCCAATTAAGGTCCACGTAACTAAAGAACCAGCTTGTCCCGTAGATAAACCTAAATCCCCTGATATCAAGGTTAACATAAAACCTAGAATCAAGAGATCAAAACCATCCATGGCATAGCCAATGGAAGAACCAATAACTGCTTTCCAGCCGTATGAATTTACATCTTTCATAGTTATTTTCCTTTCGCTACTCACAGGTAACAATTAAAAGATAAGATAATTGAACTTCAACTCTATATTAAGTTTACTAATATTAAATTATACAACTTAACCGTAATTATGCAATATATATTTCTTAATCTTCTGAATTATTTAGTTGTCTAAAAACTTTATTTAGAGGAAAACAAAAAGGTAGGGCTTGGTTCACATAGTGAATACCAAATGCCCTACCTTTTTAAAAGCAATTAAATATAGCTACGGCCTTTGAATTTAGTTGTGTTCTTTAATTTCAATTTTAATAGAATTGAAGAATTCTTCGAATGGTACGGAACCCAATTCGTCACCGCCGTGTTTACGAACGTTAACTGTACCTTCTTCAACTTCTTTATCACCTACAACAAGCATGTATGGAACTTTTGCCATTTGAGCTTGGCGGATTTTGTAGCCGATTTTTTCGCTACGATCGTCTACTTCTACGCGTACATAATCGCGGTGCATTTGTTTAGCCAATTTCTCAGCGTATTCAACGTGTTTTTCAGAGATAGGCAAGATTTTAACTTGTACAGGAGCCATCCAAGTTGGGAATGCACCTGCATAGTGTTCAGTCAAGATACCAATGAAACGTTCCATGGAGCCGAAGCATGCACGGTGAATCATGATAGGACGGTGTTTTTGACCATCTTCGCCAACGTAGTCAATTTGGAAGCGTTCAGGCAAGTTCATATCTAATTGAATAGTACCACATTGCCATGTACGACCTAAGGAGTCTTCGATATGGTAATCAAGTTTAGGACCGTAGAAAGCGCCGTCGCCAGGATTGATTACGTAAGGAATACCTTTAGCTTCGATAGCATTGCGCAATGCTTCTGTAGCTGCTTCCCAAATTGCATCATCCCCCATTGCATTGTCTGGTTTAGTAGACAATTCTACATGGTATTTCAAGCCAAATTGGCTGTAAATGCGGTCGAACAATTCAATAACTTTCATCAACTCAGATTGCATTTGATCTGGCAACATGAATACGTGAGCATCGTCTTGTGTGAATGCACGTACACGGAACAAGCCATGCAACGCACCAGACAATTCATGACGGTGTACTAAACCAAGTTCAGCATAGCGCAATGGGAAGTCACGGTAGGAATGCATTTCGTTTTGATAAACCAAAATACCACCTGGGCAGTTCATTGGTTTAATTGCATATTCTTCATCATCGATGATTGTAGTGTACATATTTTCACGGTAATGGAACCAGTGACCAGATGTTTCCCACAATTGTTTGTTCAAAATGATTGGTGTACGAATTTCTTCGTATTCAAATTCATGGTGAACTTCACGCCAGAAGTTTTCCAATTCGTTACGAAGGGCCATACCTTTTGGCAAGAAGAATGGGAAGCCAGGACCTTCTTCTTTGATTACGAACAAGCCAAGTTCTTTACCAAGTTTACGATGGTCACGTTTAGCCGCTTCTTCAAGCATGTGAAGGTATGCATCAAGTTCTTCTTTTTTCTCGAATGCTGTACCGTAAATACGTTGCAACATTTTATTCTTTTCATCACCGCGCCAGTATGCACCTGCAATACTTTGCAATTTGAAAGCTTTCACCTTGCCAGTAGATGCCACGTGAGGACCTGCACAAAGATCGATGAAATCGCCTTGAGAGTAGCAAGAGATAACAGCATCTTCAGGAAGATCTTCAATCAATTCTACCTTGTAGTCTTCGTTTTTAGATTTGAAGAACTCGATAGCTTCTTGACGAGACATTACAGATTTAGTGATAGGTAAATTTTCTTTTACAATACGGCTCATTTCCTTTTCGATTTTACCTAAATCTTCAGGAGTCAAAGTGTGTTCCATGTCGATATCATAGTAGAAACCTTTATCGATAGCAGGACCGATAGCTAATTTAGCTTCAGGCCATAAGCGTTTAACTGCTTGTGCCAAAATATGAGAAGCTGTGTGGCGCAAAGTATGTTTACCACCATCGTCTTCGAATGTTAAGAAAGCTACTTCAGAACCATCTACGAGTTCTTCGCGAAGGTCTGTTAATTCGCCGTTTACGTTTGCAGCTAGTACTTTTTTAGCTAAGCTGTTAGATAGTTGTTTTACTGCTTCCCCAAGAGTAGTGCCAGCAGCGTATTCCTTTGCACTACCATCAGGTAAAATGATTTTTACATCTGCCATTTTTCTTTCCTCCAATTTATAAGCTAGGATAGTCGGATTTTGGTAAAAAAAAAAGACCCTCTATCCCTACAAACAAGGGACGAAGATCATTCGCGGTTCCACCCTAGTTAACTACCTATACGAATATATGTGTATAGTAATTCACTTCATTAAGCCCGATAACGGTGGCGGCCGTATTTGCCTACTTAGGTTCGACAAATCAGTTTAAAGGGGGTAACTCTGATATATGTGTAAGGCATTTCCAGCATCTGCCTCTCTCTGGTACACAGGGATATGAGAATCATGTCCTTTGCATCACTTTTACTAGATTATAGTATCATAGAGAATTAAAAAATTCAATACAGTTTAACTGTAAATTTCACAAATTCTATAAATTATAAAGTTCA
>URZS01000065.1 GCA_900552445.1 uncultured Veillonella sp.
TAGCAAAACACTTCGTTAAAAATAATTTACACTTAACTATCTATCTAACTGCCCCAATAATTCTACTCTATTCAACAGTAACTATAATAGTTCCACCAATTTTACTTAATCAATCAGGACTTCAATTCAAACCTTATATCGAATCAAGTAATCAAAACACTTACATCTATGGTACTTACTACACATCTATTCTATATTATACAAAGACTACACCAACTCAAGTATTCGTACACACCACTGATGATCCACGATGGACTAAAGGCAAAGCATTAATGCCGACCATTACAAAAGATGAATTCTATAAAATAGTTTCCCATGAATCAGATGCTATAATCATTGTTCCAAACAAATTCGGTAAGACCTTTATAGAATCACCTACCTATACAAGAGTTAAAGAGATTGGCAAAACACAATCAACTAGAATTTACAAAGTTAATTAACAAACAAAAAAGGCGTACCCTTAGGTACGCCTTTTAATATGGCTAGAATTATTTCAATTCTACAGTTGCGCCAGCTTCTTCCAATTGAGCTTTCAAAGCTTCAGCTGCTTCAGTAGATACGCCTTCTTTTACAGGTGCAGGAGCGCCGTCAACGATAGCTTTAGCTTCTTTCAAGCCAAGACCAGTTGCTTCACGAACAACTTTGATTACGTTGATTTTGGATGCGCCAGCATCTTTCAAGATTACGTCGAAGGAATCTTTAGCTGCGCCAGCACCAGCGTCGCCAGCTGCTGCTACAGCTACAGGAGCTGCTGCAGTTACGCCAAATTCTTCTTCAATTGCTTTTACAAGATCATTAAGTTCAAGAATAGTTGCTTCTTTTAATTCAGCAACGATGTTTTCAATGTTCAATGCCATTTTAAGTATCCTCCATAAATTAGTTTATAGTGCCAGCCTCATGCGGCCGACGAATAATTCTTTGTAATTATTATTCTGCAGGTTTTGCTTCTGCAACAGCTTTGACAGCGTATGCAACGTTGCGAACAGGAGCTTGCAATACGGAAAGCAACATGGAAAGCATACCTTCGCGGTTTGGAAGATTTGCAATTGCTTTGATGCCAGCAGCGTCCATAACTTCGCCTTCAACGATACCAGCTTTAACTGTAACAACTTCTTTATCAGTTGTTTTGATGAATTGTTCGATTACACGAGCAGGTGCAACAGCATCCTCTTTAGAAGTAGCCAATGCAGTTGGACCTTCTAAGTGCTCAGAGAAACCTTCAAGATTCAATTCGTTTGCAGCGATACGAGTCAAAGTATTTTTGATTACTTTGTATTCAACACCTTCAGCCAACATTTTGCGACGAAGTTCAGTTGCTTGAGCAACTGTCAAACCAGAGTAACCAATCAATACAGCACCTTTTGCTTCAGAAAGAGTTTCTTTCATTTGAGCAACAATTGCTTTTTTTGATTCAGTGACAGCCATTAGATTACCTCCTTATAGATTTTTTGGTGCTCTATGTACTATCTTAGCGTAAAAAACGACCCCATCGCACGCGATGAGGTCGAACTAGTACTAGGTTGTTCTAGTGTCAGCCTCAGCGGGCGGATTTTCATCCATTATACATACCAGCCGTCTACAGCTAAGAGACATATTTGATTATTGCTCTTTTGTAACGTTGCTCAATTTGAACACGTTCAAAGGCACACCAGGGCCCATTGTAGCGGACAAGGTTACAGATTTAATGTATTGACCTTTAGCTGCTACAGGTTTAGCCTTGATAATAGTATCAACGATTGTACGGTAGTTGTCAAGTAATTTTTCATCATCGAAAGACGCTTTACCGATGGAGCAAGAGATAATGCCTGCTTTATCAGTACGGTATTCGATTTTACCAGCTTTGATTTCGTTTACTGCACGAGCAACGTCTGGAGTTACTGTACCAACTTTAGGGTTTGGCATCAAGCCTTTAGGACCCAAGATTTTACCAAGACGGCCAACTTGACCCATCATGTCTGGTGTAGCAACTACTACGTCGAAGTCGCTCCAACCACCTTGGATTTTAGCTACTAACTCTTCAGAACCTACGAAATCTGCACCAGCTTCTTCAGCTGCTTTAATATTGTCGCCTTTTGCGAATACAAGAACGCGTTTAGTTTTGCCAGTACCATGAGGCAATACTACTGCACCACGAACTTGTTGATCAGCGTATTTAGGGTCGACATTCAAGTTGAAAGCGATTTCAACTGTTTCATCGAAATTTGCAGTTGCAGTTTTCTTAACCAACTCAATTGCTTCTACTGGTTCGTAAAATTTACCAGCTTCAATAAGTTTTACTGCTTCAGCGTATTTCTTACTTACTTTTGCCATTATAATATCCTCCTTATGTGGTCAAACGGGAATTCCCTCCCACCGATTTGCGCCTTATGCGCAAGTCGTACGCTTATTAGTCAACGATTTCAATGCCCATGCTGCGAGCAGTACCTTCTACCATGCGCATACCTTGTTCTACGGTATTAGCATTCAAGTCAGGCATTTTCAATTCAGCAATTTCACGAACTTTATCGCGACCTACTTTTGCTACTTTATCACGGTTAGGTACACCAGAACCTTTTGGAATACCTGCAGCTTTTTTCAACAATACTGCAGCTGGTGGAGTCTTAGTGATGAAGTCGAAGCTACGATCTTCATATACGTTAATAACTACTGGGATAATTAAGCCAGCTTGTTTAGCAGTACGTTCGTTGAATTCTTTTGTGAAAGCAACGATGTTAACACCTGCTTGACCTAGTGCAGGACCAACTGGTGGTGCTGGAGTAGCTTTAGCGGCTTCAATTTGTAGTTTTACTTGTTTAACTAATTTCTTAGCCATGGGTAATTAAACCTCCTATGCTTATACTGTGGTGGTAACGGATATACATCCTCCCACTGGCAACCAAAATCGATTGCTCTTTTTAGAGTTATATTTATATATTAAAGAGCTTTCTCAATTTGAGAGAACTCTACCTCTACCTCGGTATCTCGGTTGAACATTTCCACGTTAAGTTTCAATGTTCCTTTTTCAGGGTTAAGTTCGGTAATAACACCTAGTTTATCTTCAAAGGCCCCGGACGTAATGCGCACCGTTTCACCAACTTCGACGTCGACGTTGATGGTTGGTTTCTTATCCAAGCCCTGAGACTTAAGTATATGTTCTACTTCGGAATCAGAAAGTGGAACTGGTTTAGTGGCAGAACCAACGAAACCTGTTACACCTGGCGTGTTGCGCACAACATACCAAGAGCGGTCGTTAACTTCCATTTCAACCAATACGTACCCAGGAAATATCTTACGTTTTACTACTTTTTTAACCCCATCTTTTTCATCTATTTCGTCCTCAAGAGGTACCAAAATACGGCTAATCACATCTTGTAGGCCCATAGATTGAACTTTAAGTTCAAGAGTGGTTTTAACTTTATTTTCGTAGCCTGAATAGGTATGAATTACATACCACTTCTTATCTGCTTCCATGTAATGGCCCCCTTATCCAACAAAGTGCAACAACGTATTAAAAAGTTGGGCAAAGAGTCCATCGAGCACAGCAATAACCAAAGCGATGAATACAGTCACTAAGAATACTACTATTGTGTAATTGATAAGCTCTTTTCTTGTTGGCCAGACTACTTTTTTTAGTTCAGCTTTCACACCGCGGAAGAATTTTCCAAATCCACCACGCTGCTGCACTGCTGAGTTAGACTTTGCCATTTTTTCACATCCTCAAATCAACAGGTAATGAATGATAAGAATTATTTTGTTTCACGGTGTAATGTATGTTTACCGCAGAATTTGCAATATTTCATCATTTCAATACGATCAGGATTGTTCTTTTTGTTCTTGTTCGTTTGATAGTTGCGTTGTTTGCAATCTGTGCAAGCTAAAGTAATGGCATTACGCATCCGGATACACCTCGCTTTATATTTACTAAATCTGTCTCTTGTACTCGAAAACGCTCGACTACATACTAAAGAAATATATCATACGTAGCAAGCAATGTCAAGATTTTTGAGCAACTCAAAAAAGCCAGGCACATGTACCTGACAGAGATAGTATAACAAAAAATGGCGTTCCTTGTCTAGAAAGGAACGCCATTAATAGAGTACTTTAAGGTCATATATTTTTCATACATTGTATGCAATTTACGCATACAATTATATAAACGAATATAAGGTAATGATTAATGCTATTTAATATATGTCAAACAGCTTATTTCGAGATTAGGATTTCTTCGGAAATAGAACTTTCACAATTTGCCAGAAAAATGCTACTGCACCAACGATTAAGATAGTATCGCCAATTAGACGAGCCCAACGCAAGTTTTGTAACAATGGTTGTTGCATAAATTCTTCGCTACGTGCAAACCACAAACCAGTTGTAACACTTGCCCATGATTGAATAAGACCTATTGGCAACAAGCTAATGAGTACCATTAAGGCAAGGCCTATATTGAGAGCCCAGAAGCCAAACTTCATCAATTTATCATTGAATTCTACTTCAGGTCGAATGTAACGAGCAATAAGGAATACAAAGCCTAAGCTTAAGAAACCATATACGCCGAACAACGCTGTATGCGCATGTACTGCAGTCGTATTAAGACCTTGAATGTAGAATAAGGATACAGGCATATTAATCAAGAAACCAAAGATCCCTGCACCTACTAGATTCCAGAAGGATACCGCAATAAAACAGTACACAGGCCATTTTAGACGATGCATCCAAGGTGCGCTATGAAGACGTGTATAGTTTTCAAAAGCTTCGTAACCTAATAGTACGAGCGGTACAACTTCTAATGCAGAGAAAGATGCGCCTGTTGCCACAATAGTAGATGTAACACCAGTAAAGTATAGATGATGGAATGTACCAGGAATACCACCAATGAGATAAATAGCCCCAGAAGAAATCGCCGCTACTGTACCAGCTCGATACGACACAAGGCCTAGTGTAACAAAGATAAATGCCATCAATGTTGTGGAGAATACTTCGAAGAAGCCTTCTACCCAAAGGTGAATTACCCACCAGCGCCAGTATTCCATAATTGCCAAGTGGCTATGTTCGCCATAGAACAACCCAGGACCATAGAAGATACCTACCATGATCACGGAGAATATGAAGGCTGCAATGAGGTTTTTATCACCTTTCTGTTTGAAAGCACCAATAATGCTACGTATCATAAGTACAAGCCAGAATAAAATACCAATGTATTCAATCCATTGCCAAATACGTCCTAGTTCTATATATTCGTACCCTTGATGCCCAAGAAGGAAATTCCACGCTGCTGGAATTTGATGTGCTACACCTAAATATGTGCCAGCGAAGGAACCAACTACAAGAACTACAAGAGCCCAGAATAAGATGTCCACACCAAGCTTTTGATATATAGGATCTTTACCACCATTAATTATTGGTGCCAAGAATAGACCTGCACTTAGGAATGCCATAGCAATCCAGAACAAGGATGCTTGAATATGCCATGTACGAGCAATAGAGTAAGGGAAATATTGAGCCAATGGAATACCATAGAACGCTTGACCTTCTACAGTATAGTGAGCAATAATACCACCCATCCCCAATTGGAATAAGAACAATGCTAAGATTGTAAATAAATATTTACCTAATGCACGTTGAGATGGCGTTAACGTGATCTTGCTAATTGGATCTTCTGTTGGCGGAACCAATGCATGGTCATCATCCTTTTTACCAAAGGCCCATAACCATACAACTACACCAATACCACATAATAAAATAATAACACTCACAACAGACCAGACAACACTTTCAGGTGTTGGATTATGATCCAATAAAGGTTCATGTGGCCAGTTGTTTGTATATGTTGCATCTGTCCCTGGACGTTGTGTAGATGCCATCCATGTAGTCCAGAAGAAGAAACGCGCCATATCAATGCGGTCTTGTAACTCAGGTAGTGTGTTATCCTTCATCGCAAAATGATCACGAGTCAAGGTCAAGTCAGGATTATCACCATATAACTCAACAAAATAACGTCCTGTTGCATTCATAGCCGCAATTCGTTCTGGAGAAAGCACTACAGTTCCATCTTCGCGGACTGCACTCCCCAAGTACTCTTCTTTTACAACTTCTTTTACTGCAGCTTGTTGTGCAGTTCCCAATTGGTTATAAAGAACACCAAAGGCCTCTTGAGCCTTAATGTCTAACATTAAGGATACTTCCTTATGTAACCAATCTGCTGTCCAGTCAGGTGCTTGATAAGCGCCATGACCTAAAACTGTACCTACAGATTGACCACCTGTAGATTGCCATGCCGATTGACCATGTAAAATATCTTCCTTAGTGAACAATACTTGTCCATCTTGAGATACATACGCAGTCGGAACTGGCGGTGCTTGATGATACACATCAGTACCTAGATAACCAAGAATAGAAAAACCAATAATAAGAACGGCTACTACGGCTATCCAATACTTTTTGTATTCACCCATCACATTACCTCCTTTTCTATAAAAACACAAAAGGAGAGCCTTTGCTCTCCTTGAGATTATAATAGCACTATTAGTAGAATGATTCTGTATCTTTGGTTACTAATATAGATCGGAAGAGCGTCGTGTAGGGAAA
>URZS01000066.1 GCA_900552445.1 uncultured Veillonella sp.
TATGCTAAGCGTATCACAAAACCCCATAGGCATAGGCCTATGGGGTTCATATTATGTATTATGTTGCATTTGCCACTTTTGATTGCGGCGCAAGGTTAATAAGCCTTCTAGTACAGCTTGAAACTGTACAAAGCTCAATGTATAGGGTTCATACATATCCGGCACTACCTTGTAAGAAATAGTAACCTCTCCTTTATCATAATCGTAGAAGATACCATGTAAATTACTTACCGTAGTATAACCAGTTTGAGCTTGTTCCAATGTTGGAATAGGCTGATTTTTTAGATTTCCTAGTAGATCGCTAATGAAACCTTCCTTACGACCTTGGTCATTGAGCATTTCATCCATAAAACTACGTAGACTATCCATGAATAGATTAACCTCTTTGGTCTAACAATAAGCCGTTGTGAATTACGCGAACAGCATCTTTTACACGGTCTTCATCAACAAGGCAAGAAATACTAATTTCAGATGTAGAAATGATTTCAATGTTGATGCCTTCTTTACTCAAGATATCAAACATTTGAGCAGCTACGCCAGGTTGACCTAACATACCAGCACCAATGATGGAAACTTTTGCCATGCGTTCATCAATATTAACAGCTTCAATATCAACCGTTTTTTGCAATTCGTCCAACACTTCGCGCGCCAACACTACGTCATCCATTGCTACAGTAAAGATAAGGTCAGTTTTTGGTTCACCAACGGAACGGATAGATTGAACAATCATATCTACGTCAACATTTTTCGCAGCCAAAGCTTTGAACACAGTCGCCGCTACGCCTGGTTTATTTTCAACGCCAACAAGGGCTACTTTTGCAGTATTTTTATCATCAGCTACGCCAGTAATTACGCGTTTATTTGCTTCCACAGTATAATCCTCCCGAATAATAGTACCTGGTTTATCACTAAATGTAGAACGAACATGAATAGGCACGCCATAACGGAAACCCATTTCTACGGCACGAGGTTGCATTACACCTGCACCAAGTCGCGCCATCTCAAGCATTTCGCCATACGTTACTTCTTCTAATTTGAAAGCTTCCTTAGCTACGCGAGGATCTGTAGAATAAACGCCCTCTACATCTGTGAAGATTTCACATACATCAGCCTTCATAGCGCCTGCTAATGCAACAGCAGTTGTATCAGAGCCACCACGACCTAATGTAACCATGTCACCATATTCAGTAATACCTTGGAAACCAGCAACAACTACGATGTTGCCTGCATCCAACGCTTCAAACACGCGATTTGGATCAACGCCCAAAATGCGGCCTTTATTGAAACTATCACTAGTTGTGATACCTGCTTGGTCACCCGTTAAAGATACAGATTTTTGACCACGTTCGTTGAAAGCCATTGCCATCAATGCAATCGTTACTTGCTCACCTGTAGATAACAAGCGGTCCATTTCACGACCATAAGGCTTAGATGTTACTTGTTTAGCCAATGCTACCAAGTCATCTGTTGTATCACCCATTGCGGATACAACGAGAACGATTTTATCGTCGGCTTGCTTCTCACGAAGGACGCGATCAACAATATTAAATATTTTTTCTGGTGTAGCTACGGAACTACCACCAAATTTTTTAACGATTAAGGCCACAATAATCCCTCATTTAACTATGTTTAATAAATATCAATATGCATATACTTTACCATAAACAAATAGCACTGTAAAGGGATGTACAGCAACCATTCCACTGGACTAATACAAAAATCCTTTTTCTGCGGACATTAAAATGTATGCAAAAAGACCAGCCCTAAGGCTGGTCTTTATTAGTTGTTTTAGTTAATTAAGCAACTGTAATTTCTTTTTCGGATTCCCACAAACCGTGGATGTTGCAGTAGGATACAGCAATCAATTTACCGGATTTTTTCAAAGATACTGCTAAAGTACCTTCGGAAACTGCAACTACAGGACCTTCGTTAGCAGTTGCACCGTCACCATGAACGTTGAATGCGATAGTACCAACTTCGTATGGCAATTGAGTGCCTTCAGCTACGAAGTACAATTTAATCCAATCAATGTGATGTTCTACAGTGTTTGGATGTGCAATGTCTTTACCAACGGACAAAGTTACGTGGAAAGTTTCACCTGCTTTTACTGTGTCAACTGTTTCGATAACAGGAACGTGTTTTTCAGTAGCGAAATCGCCAGATTTAATGTAATCATGTACAGCCATAGTTAACCTCCTGGTTATTGTTATATACATACTTAATGTCAATAATATTGAGCACTACTGTGCTTATGACTATATTATACATTTTCGATATAGTTTTAGCAAGGACTTTTTCGAAACTTTTAGATTTGAGTATATATCCTTAGAACTCAATGCCTTTAGCAGCCTTAATACCCTTCTCATAGGCATGCTTCACGACGTTCATTTCTGTTACCGTATCCGCTATTTCAATAATTTCTGGTTTAGCATAGCGGCCCGTTAAAACTACGTGAAGTCGTTCTGGTTTATTCTTTAGCATATCTACTACAGAGTTTACATCAATAAGCTCGTAATTAATGGCATTATTGATTTCATCCATAATGATAAGATCCCATGTATCAGAGTTAACTTCCTCTACCAAAGTATGCCAAGCAGTTTGAGCCGCCTCTTTGTGTCGTGCAAGCTCAGCCTCTCCTACTTCATCACGTTTATAGTAGATAAAGCCTTTTCCCATGGAGCGAATCTCTACTTGGTCACCTAATTTAGCGAGACCCGCTAATTCACCATAGCCATTACCACTTTTAATAAATTGTAGTATAAGAACCTTAAAACCTTGACCAACAGCACGCAATGCAACACCTAAAGCGGCCGTAGTTTTACCTTTACCATTGCCTGTATTGACTAAAATTAAGCCTCGTTCACTCATAATTAGCTCCTTTTAGCTTTATATGTAGCACATGTATCTACAAAGTGTTGCGCCCCTTCATCAGAACCAGCAAAGTTCAAATGTAAATAGGATGCTAATACATTATCAGTTGCATAGCCACCATCATACGATTGAGGTTTACGGCCACCTTCTAAATGAAATGCCCACGGGAAGTCTTCTACTGTAGGCTCCATCGTAGAGAAATGGAACTCATGCCCACGAAGTGATGTATTTACGCCCCCCAACAATGTATCACGCTTTGCAGTAGCCGTAACATAGCCAACCTTTTGCAGTTTTTGTTGCATTACACAGTTAGCCGGTACGATCCCTACTGTTTCATATACAGAGCCTTCAAAATCGTGAATCGTTTCACAAAGGTACATAAGGCCACCACACTCGGCATAAATGGGCATACCCGCTTTGTTAGCATGGCGAATAGACTCCTTCATGGATTCATTGCTAGATAATTGGAACAAGAACATTTCAGGGAAGCCACCACCAAATACAAGGCCGTCTACTTCGGGAATCACTAAATCATTAAGAGGACTAAAATAAACGAGCTCGGCCCCCTTCTCTTCTAAGGCAGCTAAACTTGCTGGATAGTAGAAAGAGAAAGCCTCATCATAGGCTACGCCAATTTTAACTTTCTTCTCAACGGATTTACCATCTACAGCCTCTGGTAATTCAATAGCAGGTGCACTGGATGCAATGTCTAACAATTGATCTAGATTTACCATCTTCTCAACGGCTTCACGAATCGTGTTGATTGCCTCTGTTGGATCGATTTCAGTAACCGGTGTGAGGCCTAAATGGCGCTCAGGAGAGTGCATACGGTCATCTCGATAAATAGCGCCAATAACAGGTACACCTATTTTATCCATACCTTCACGAACCATACGCTCGTGATTGGCAGAGCCTAACCGGTTCAAGATGACGCCGCCAAAGTTTACCTCTGGATCATAATCACGGAAACCTTTAGCAATAGCTGCCGCACTTTCACCCATGGCCTTGCAATCGATAACAAGCACCACCGGTGCATTCAATTGCTTAGCAATTTGAGCTGTAGAACTAACACCTTCTCGACCACCATCGTAAAGGCCCATAACACCTTCAATAATAGCAAGGTCTACGCCTTGCGCCATGGTAGCAAAGAAAGGATTTAATTTGTGAGGTGGCACAAGCCACGTATCTAAATTATAGCTGTCACGGCCGGATGCAATTTTATGAAAGCCCGGATCAATATAATCCGGGCCCACTTTAAAGGATTGCACCGTACGTCCACCATTTGCATAAGCAGCCAATAAGCCTGCTACGATAGTTGTTTTACCTACACCAGAGTTAGTGCCAGCAATGACAACACGTGGAATCTGTACTGTGTTCATAGATATTACCTCGTAATACGACGTGTTTGTTAACGGTCCTTACGTTTTGCAAGGATTGTAGACAAGTAGTTGAGTTTAGTATCTTTTGGCATGTTATCAAGGCCTACGAATACTTGCTCATCCGGCAAACCTACACGGCTAATCATAACCGCATCATCTGCCATATTGTGTTTAATCAATGTTTCTTGTACTTCATCAAAGTTTTTGTACACTTTCATGATTACCGCATCATCGGCAACAGCCAATACAGCATCGATTTTTTCTTTAGGTGCTGTAGCAGGAACAATAGCTAATACTTCTTCCTTCTCTACGATTGGGTAGCCAAGGTGAGAACCAATAGCACAGAATGCAGTTACACCTGGAATTGTTTCGATTTCATGACCAGTATTTTCAATCAAGCGGTATACATACATATATGTGCTGTAGAACATAGGGTCACCTAATGTTAAGAATACAACACTTTTACCTTCATCTAAGTAAGACAAGATAATGCGTTTTGCTTCTTCCCAGCCTTCCGCTTGTGTAGCATCATCCAATACCATTGGGAACACTACAGGAACGATTTCTGTATGTTCTTGGATATATGGGGATGCAATATCAAGGGCTACAGAGCCATCTTTCTTTTCTGTTTTAGGTGTGATAATAATATCTGCTTCACCTACGATGCGAGCAGCTTTCACAGTCATTAATTCAGAATCACCAGGGCCTACGCCAATGCCATATAATTTACCTTTCATGGGTATCTCCTATTCTTATAGTACAGTCTATTTATAATTGCAATATCTTTTATTATAACCAATTTATGCAAGATATACAAAGGCACTATTTAATATTTGGGATTGTAGGGCGATGTGGGCTACGTTTGCCATACAAATCATCGATGCAGTCTTGTAAATGTTGACGGAAGATATCTTGGATAACTTCATACTCACCTAGGCCTGCATTAATAGGTTTAACCTCATAACCAGCCTCAGTCAATTCATTCACCACACTATCCTCTTCATCGCCGAAGAGATCGTTTTGGGCATGGTCACCAAGTACTAACAATAAAGGATGTAAGTAAATCGTATTTGGTCTTTTACCATCTAGCCATTCCCATGGCATAGCGACATCAGCCACATAAGGAGCATTCTCTAAAACAGCGATACGTACATTTGTGAGACCATCACGAATCAATTTGAACTGTAAATTACCGTACGACGAGTTGCCAGAACCAAGGCCACCATGACCAACTAGCAATAAACCATCGTCCTTAGAAATATTGAGAGATTTAATGAAACGGTCAATCAAGATTTGGTAATCGTCAGGATGCTCTTCTTGGCCCATGTAGTATACGAGAGGTCTGCCTACGCGCAATACTTCCAGCTGCCCTTCCCCTTCATGAGCAAGGATATTATTTTTCAATTTATCAAACTCTTCACCGCCAGTGAAGTGAAGTGGTTGTACATACACATGTGTATACCCTTCTTGGATGAGTTTTTCTAACGCCCCTTGTTCAGTAGGTACCTCGATACCGCGTTCACGTAAACGCTTCACGATGATACGAGAGGAAAATGCTAGTTCCACCGTATAGTCCGGATACGCTTTACGAATATGTTCTACTACGGAATCAATATTATGTTCACGAGCACTGTCAACAGTGGACCCAAAGGCAACAACTAAAATAGCTTGTTTCATGAAAGTCTCCTTATATTAATCAATAATGTATCTTAATCATACCATAGAGAACCTTTTCAGGGCATACCGTAGTACGTATAAATTGGAAATTATTCTTATCTTTCATAGTGAAAGTAAAACTCCTCCTCATTGGATATCCAACAAGGAGGAGTTTTACTCATGGAAAGGAGTGGAGTGATATGTCTATTTATGTAATAGTAAGTATTAAGAAATCATACCTTGTGCTTCTATACGAGAATTTGTCATTACAGGTTTTACAGATTCACGAGGCATGGGACGCTTCCGATCAGACATGCGGATAGCTTGGCCTAAATGTTTCAAGAATAAATCTTGTACATAAGGGTTTTCACCAAGACCTTCATTCCAAATATCTACATTGTAACCTTCTTCAGCAAGCAATGCATAAATGGAGTCAGAACGCTCACCACCAAGGTAGTCCATTAAATGTGTAGAACCAATAAGAGCCAACGGTACTACTAATAAATCTTTATGGCCCATTCGATCCAACAAGGTAAGTGCTTGTTTAAAAGTAGGGAAGCCATTTGTAGTAA
>URZS01000067.1 GCA_900552445.1 uncultured Veillonella sp.
GGGAGATTGTAAGACTTTGAAAAGAGTATTAACCTTAACATTAGCCTTGGCCATCGTAGCCGGTGGCTATATGTTCGAGGCTAATGGGGCGGGAGAGCAGCCTTCTAAACAGGCACCGTCCATATCTGAGATAAACATATATACGCCTAAAGAGCT
The DNA here is from genome assembly GCA_900552445.1 of uncultured Veillonella sp. Classification (GTDB taxonomy): domain Bacteria; phylum Bacillota; class Negativicutes; order Veillonellales; family Veillonellaceae; genus Veillonella. Next base: position 157 of record URZS01000067.1, read on the forward strand.
CAATGCACGTCAAAAAGACTTGGTTGAAATTGGTCGCTATACAGCGTCTGGAGATCAAGGTGCATTAAAGAGTACAATTGCTTCTGCTATCGAGCGAGGTACGTTGACGCCGCAAGAGGTGAGTATTGCGATTCGTCAACTTTACTCTGCTGCTGGTTTGAAGCAAATGAATGCAGCTTTAGCTACATTCGATCAATTACGTGAAGAGCGCCCTGAGTTTGGTGCTGATTACGAAAAAATGGTTCCTAAGCAAACAGGTCTTAGTGCTTTATTGGGGAATGGCACTAATGGGGCTGCTTTAACAAAGCAGAAGACTGAGGAAGTTAAGGAAGGGGTTCAGTATAATACGTTCCGTATGAAAAAGCCTAAACCTCAAAATCGTAATCGTTCTCGTCTAGGTAAATTAGACCGTGAATTGGTAGCGGCTGCAGCATTAGGTACTCGAGTTGGTAAAAATAATCTATTCAGTGCATCTGAAAAGAGTTTATCTGAGCTTGGCCTAAGTAAATATCAAATTGAAAATCTAGAATCTATGATTTTTGAATAAAATCTAGACCTACTTCTTCGGAAGTAGGTCTTTTTTATATGGTAGACGAGGGAAATGTAATTGACGTTTAACTCCCCCTTTTCTATAATTAATAAGATAGGTATATGACCTGTGAAGATAAATATAAATAATACATTATTGGAATAGATGTAAGGAGAAAGTATGCGCCTTCGTAGAAAACCGTGGATTGATGAAGCTATCCACGAATATGACTCTCATATTATTTTGTCTGGACATGAAGAACACAAAGGCAAATGGCGTGAGTTATTTGCTCATCCAGAGCGTCCATTATATATGGAACTTGGTACTGGGAAAGGCCGATTTATTGCAGGCATGTCTGAAGCATATCCAGATGCTAACTTTGTAGGTTTTGAAGTACAACTTGGCGTAATTTACTACGCAGCACAAAAAATCTTTGAAGGGGAACGGAACAATGCAAAGGTCTCTCTATTTGATATTGCAGGTATCGAAGAGATAGTGGCACCTGGAGAAGTTGACCGCTTCTACATTAACTTCTGTGATCCATGGCCTAAGGCGAAACATGCAAAACGTCGCCTTACATACCACACATTCCTTGACCGCTATGCTCGTCTTTTAAAAGATGGTGGTGAAGTACATTTCAAGACCGATAATGAAGGTTTATTTATGTTCTCTCTTGAAGAATTTAAAGAATGCGGCTGGGAGCTTAAAAATGTAACCTACGATTTACATAGTACAGATCTGCCAAACGTTAAAACTGAATATGAAGAGAAATTTAGTAAAAAAGGGCAACCTATTTTCCGCTTAGAAGCAGTTAAGCCAAAAGTACAAAAGGAGGCTTAATATGGAAACACCGAATAAGGGGGATAGTCGGTGGGGCTCACTCTTTAGGAATGATTTACAAGGTATGCTCTTGCCTATAGTACTCATTACTATTATTGGCAGTGTCAATATCTTTAGTGCCACCTATATCAGCTCTATTTATGAAAATACTGGGCTTTTAGGCTATTTCTGGAAACATATTGTCTTTTTGTTAATCTCATTAGCTGTAGGAATTATTTTATACCGCTATGACTATCGACAATTACAGAAGGATCATATGTTGCAACGCATTATGGTTGCTACGCTTGTTGGGTTAGTGTTAGTACTCATCATGGGGACCGTTATCAATGGTGCTCGCCGGTGGATCTTAATCGGGCCCATATCTGTACAGCCTTCTGAGTTTGCTAAATTGGCGGCTCTTATATGGACTTCTGCTAAGTTGAGTAGCTTAAGAAAATGGGGTAAGCCTCGACATACGAATCCATTGATCAATATGAAAGGCTATTTTGGCGAGCGCATCAGTTACATGTTTCCTATGTTAAGTTGGCCAGCAGTATTTGCAGGGTTAACATTCTTCCAACCAGACTTGGGGACAACGATACTAATATTTGGATTTTCCTTTATTCTGATTTATTTAGCCGGATTTGATGGAAAATTCTTTGGTGGTGCCTTTGCCGTAGCAGGTTTCCTTGGTTTCATTGCGGCTCGTTCGTCGCCGTACCGCTGGGAACGTATTCAGTCTTGGTTTGACCCATGGCCTCATGCGCAAGATATGGGTTACCAAACTGTACAAGGTTTGTTAGCCGTTGGTTCTGGTGGCTTCCTAGGGGAAGGCTTTATGCAAGGTACATCCAAGTACTTTTACTTGCCAGAAGCACATACAGACTTCGCTTTTGCTGTGTGGGCTCAAGAAATGGGATTCCTTGGGGCTGTATTTGTTGTTATCTTGGTAGCAGCTTTCACCTACTATGGATTCCGTATTGCCAATAAGGCCCGTGATGAATTTGGTAAATGGCTAGCCATGGGCATTACCTTGCTCATTAGTGGTCAAGCCTTATTTAACATCGCCATGGTGTGTGGCATTATGCCTGTAACAGGTGTGCCATTACCATTTGTTAGTTATGGTGGTTCTTCTTTATTGATGAACTTTATGGCCATTGGTTTATTAGCGAGCATTGGCCGTCGTAATGTGGAAGGTGTAAAACAAGTCGGTACAGTTGAGGATTTACCGTCCTTACGTGAGGAAACGCAAAGCCGATTCAAACCGGCTGCTCCAAAAACTCCTAAAAAAACGGAAATGCCTGGTCCTTTTAGACCGAAAACGGCTAAAAGACCAACTCGTAGACGACCTAGGTCTGAACGATGATATTTAACTTATGTAGTATAAGGTGAATATATTTAGTATGGATTTATATAGCATCTCTTAAGAGGTGCTGTATAAATGCAACGTACTTGTATTGTATGTGAGGAGAAAAGATGAAGGATTATATTGATATCCAAGAACGCCCGTCCTGGGGTCAAATGTTGCCACTTAGTTTTCAACATTTATTCGCTATGTTTGGTTCTACTGTATTGGTACCTTATTTACTGAAAGTAGATCCAGCTACGGCATTATTTATGAATGGTATTGGTACATTACTATACTTATTCGTGTGTAAAGGTAAAATTCCAGCTTACCTTGGTTCTAGCTTCGCCTTTATCGCTCCTGTAGCAGGTGTGTTATCTGCTGGTCTTGGCTATGAAGCGGCAAAGGGGGCCTTCGTTGTATTTGGTCTTTCCTTTGTGATTTTATCTGTTCTCGTTCGTTATATTGGTACTCGTTGGATCGATAAGTTATTCCCGCCAGCAGCGATGGGTGCTATCGTAGCTATTATCGGTTTGGAATTAGCGCCAGTAGCGATGAGTATGTCCGGCCTTATTGGTAATCAAGATTTAGGCATGAGCCACAGCCAAGCTATTTTTATCTCTATGTTTTCCTTAGTTGTTACCTTGCTTGGTACTGTTGTGTTCCGTGGCTTCTTAGCCGTTATTCCTGTTCTTATCGGCGTTGTTTCAGGTTATATTTTATCCGCTATTATGGGGGTTGTTGACTTCTCTGGTGTAGAAGCTGCTCCATGGTTGTCTTTGCCGCAATTCTACGGCATGCCTGTATTCGACATCAATGCGATCATCATGATTATGCCAGCTCTCTTCGTAGTATTTGCAGAGCACGTTGGTCACTTGGTTGTAACTAGTAACATCGTTGCTAAAGACTTAATGAAAGAGCCAGGCTTACAACGTTCCTTGCTCGGTGATGGTCTTGCGAATATTCTTTCTGGTTTCTTCGGTGCTACACCAAATACGACATACGGTGAAAATATCGGCGTACTTGCTATCACTCGTTGCTTCAGCGTATGGGTAATCGGTGGTGCTGCAGTGCTAGCGATGATCGTCTCCTTCGTAGGTAAGGTAGCTGCTCTAATCCATGCTATTCCAGTACCAGTTATGGGTGGCGTATCCATTCTCTTGTTCGGTATCATCGCAGCATCTGGTTTGCGCATGTTAGTAGAACGTAAAGTAGACTACACAAACCCTGTTAACATGATTCTTACATCCGTTGTCCTCGTTGTAGGTCTTAGCGGTGCAGAACTTGCGGTAGGTCCAGTAGTATTAAAAGGTATGGGCCTTGCCACTGTAGTAGGTATGGCGATGAGCATTACTTTGTTGATTCTTCAAAAAACTGGCGTTGGTAATGACCAATTGAAAAACACTGAAGTATAATTCAAGTTGCTAATGAGGCTACAATATACATCCTTCCGTTTATAAGCCCAATTTGTTTTTACTCCTTATAATAAACGACTACTCGATCAGATTTATATCTGTGAAAGTAGTCGTTTTTATTAATTATCTTTATAAATTATTTTTAATATTGTATAATGAGTATATAAGTTGTATAAAATTAATTATAGAGAGGAGGGCCTATGGAGTTTTTAATTTGGATGGCTATAGGGATTTCCCTGATGGCGGTAGAACTCGTTGTACCGGGCGGTATTTTAGGGCTCATCGGTTATTGTGCATTTCTTTGGGGCGTTTTTGTAGCTCTTGGAGAAGGAACGGTAGCGCTGTATGCAGTACTAGGATTAACAGCCTTGCTAATTGTTCTTATCATCGTGTTCTTTAATCACTTTGAAAAGACTTGGATAGGCAAATTGTTTACCTTAGGGCAACGATCTACGACCAAGGCTGGCTATGTATCTAATGATGTATTAGAGGATTTAGCTGGTAAAGAGGGCGTAGCTCATACTACACTGCGCCCTGCAGGTATTGCTAAAATTGATGGTAATTTGGTAGATGTTGTAACCGAAGGGGACTTCATCGATGCCGGTTCACCGATTGTGGTGCTTCGTGTTGTAGGGGGCCGCAATATTGTTAGAAAGCGCGATTAAGCTTTCACCACATCGTCGTATATAATGGAGGTTATTATGGATGTAGGTATTTTAATTTTGATTCCCATTCTACTGATTGGGATTATGGTGTTCTTATATATTGTGCCATTAGGCCTTTGGGTATCCGCTCTTGCAGCGGGCGTTAATGTTGGTATCTTTACACTCGTAGGTATGCGCTTGCGTCGTGTAAATCCATCCCAAATCGTAATGCCTTTGATTAAAGCTAATAAAGCAGGCCTTGATGTAAACGTAAATCAGCTAGAAGCGCATTACCTTGCAGGTGGTGACGTTGACCGCGTCGTAGATGCGTTGATCGCCGCTGAACGAGCATCTATTCCTTTGACATTTGAACGTTCCGCAGCTATCGACCTTGCAGGTCGCGATGTATTGGAAGCGGTACAAATGTCCGTTAATCCTAAAGTGATTGAAACACCAATTATCTCTGCAGTAGCAAAAAATGGTATCGAACTCAAGGTTCGTGCTCGTGTAACTGTACGTGCTAATATTGACCGCCTCGTTGGTGGTGCTGGTGAAGCTACTATTATCGCCCGTGTTGGTGAAGGTATCGTAACGACTGTAGGTTCCTCTGAAGAGCATACAGATGTACTAGAAAATCCAGATCACATCTCTCGTACTGTTTTGGGTAAAGGTCTTGATGCGGGTACTGCATTCGAAATCTTGTCCATCGATATCGCTGACGTAGACGTAGGACGTAATATCGGTGCTCAATTGCAAACTGACCAAGCTGAAGCGGATAAGAAAATCGCTCAAGCTCGTGCCGAAGAACGCCGTGCCATGGCTGTTGCTACAGAACAAGAAATGCGTGCGAAAACACAAGACATGCAAGCTAAGGTTGTGGAAGCACAAGCTGAAGTTCCTAAAGCATTGGCAGAAGCTTTCAGAAACGGTAATCTTGGCGTTATGGATTACTACAATATGAACAATATTATTGCAGACACTAAAATGCGTGAAAACTTAGCAGATAGTGAATAGGAGTAGCTATGGACTCTATTTTGTCTACAGTGCTATCCATCTTTTCGCATAATCCTATCATTGTTTTAGGTATCATCGCCTATGTTGCTTTTTCTATTATAAGGGGCAAGAATAGCGAAGAGTCTGATGAGTATGAAAGCTATGAAAGTTCAAGTTCCGGAATGACTTGGGAGGATATGGAGCGCGAATACGGCATCTCCATAGAACGTAAGGTCGAAGAACCTTCATCGCAGGACTCAATCCTTAAAGTAGATGATACATCATCTGGAAATCGTCCGAAAGATGATGTGTCTACACCTGCTACAGCAACTCAACAAGATATTGAGGTTTTACCTAAGAAGCGCACTAGTAGCTCATCAAGCTATACGAAGAATACGACTTGCTTAGACCGTGAGACTGTTACAGGGGCTCCTCTAAATGAGCGATTAGCCGAGTTTAAACGAGATAAAGCCTCTAAAGAGGGTCGTGTCCTTGTTGAAAAGGTGGGCGTTACAACTGCTCCAGCTGTAACCTCGACTCGCA
>URZS01000068.1 GCA_900552445.1 uncultured Veillonella sp.
CATACGAGATCCACTCGTGACTGGAGTTCAGACGTGTGCTCTTCCGATCTCACAGACATCCAATCTAAAGCATATTCTGATACACCGAACACCGTTTTTTCAGGATTAGGTCCATCTAAATCATCCTGTAACCAAGCAGATATTATTTGGTACATATTTAGTGTTTCATATTCGCTTACATCACTATAAAACTCACTTAGCCCCTCTAGGTCAATCTCTAACTTAGCAATACAACGATACATAGAAACTACCTCCTAAAGATCTCCAATCTTCTTATAGTAAAAGTATAACTATATCTATGTACCATTTTTATCTCATTAAGTTTTGACCCTGTATCTAAAATTAACACTAAATCATTTATAACTACAAAAAGACCCTCTCCATAAGTCCGAGAACTATGGAGAGGGTCTTTATATTAACTAATCAGCAAAGAATGGTAAGACGGACGACGGAACCATTACAGATCCTATCGGACACCATATCTAACTTATAGAGGTTTACGAACCACGTCAAGGATGGAACCATCGCGGTATTCTACGATTGCTACGATATCTTCGTCTTTGTCAGACACAGGAATGTCTTGTGGTTTACCTACTAAGTCAAATGCTAATTGTTGTAATTCTTCAATTGTGAAGATAGGCAAGTTGCTATCTTTGAAGCGTTCAATCAAATCAGTGCGAGTTGGGTTGATTGCGATACCATATTCAGTAACAAGTACGTCAATGGAGGAGCCTGGTGTAATTACAGTAGCTACTTTATCACGGATCATTGGCAAGCGGCCGCGGATCAATGGGCAAGTAATAACTGTGCATTTAGCACCTGCTGCTGTATCGGAGTGACCGCCAGAAGCGCCCATCAATACACCGTTGGAGTCAGTCATTACGTTTACGTTGAAATCAAGGTCGATTTCAGTAGCGCCAAGGAATACTACGTCGAGGTAGTTTGTAGTGCAGTCTGTCCAAGGGTTAGCGTACATGGAAGCAGACATTTCGATATGTGCAGGGTTTTTATCCAAGGATGCAGCTGCAGTAGTATCGAATGTTTGAGTATCGTAAATAGCGCGAATCAAGCCTTCTTCAAGCATGCCAGTCAAGATACCAGTAGCACCACCGATAGCAAAGCCACCTACTTCACCGCGTTTGCGAAGTTTTTCAGCGATGAATTTCGCTACAGTCAATGGAGCACCACCAGCACCCAATTGGAATACGAATCCATCTTTAATGATACCAGCTTGGTCAAGGAATTCACCAGCCAACTCAGCGATTTTAATTTGGATAGGATTTTTAGTGAAACCTACTGCACCAGAAGCAATACCTTCTGGGTCACCAATGCAGTCTACTTCTACAACGTAATCTACGTCAGTTTGAGGGATTGCATAGTTGTGTACATAGTCAACTAAGTTATCAGTGATGATAACAGTTGTGTCTGCATAATGGGAGTCAACTTTAGCATAGCCAAGTGCACCACATGCGGATTTGCCCATACGGCCAGTAGCATTACCACGAGGATCAGCTGTAGGAGCACCCATGAAAGCTACGTCGATATGAACTTCGCCAGATTCGATAGCACGAGCACGGCCACCGTGGGAGCGAATGATTACAGGGCGTTTCAATACGCCTGGGTTTTGCGTTAAGAATTTACCAAGACGATCGCGCAAGCCAGATGTTTCGATAGCTGTTACAGTACCGTCTTGAATCATTTCTACTAAGAACTCATGGCATGGGGACAAGGAAGAAGATGCGATTGTGATATCTTTAATACCTTTCGCTTGTACGCGTTCCATAACCATTTTCATTACAAAGTCGCCATTGCGCAAGTGATGATGGAAGGACAATGTCATGCCATCTTTTACGCCAGCTTTTTCAATTGCTTCGTCGATGGAAGCAAGCACTTTGTTAGTACCCACACGGCTCATGTGTACAGGTTTACCTGCACGGCTCACTTTAGGTTCGATTGCGAATTCACCTTGATATACTTCGCGACCTTCTAGTGCTGGGATATTTGTTGGGATATCGCGACCTACTTTATTTAACATCGTATTCTGCTCCTTCCTCTAATTCAACTTTAATGCCTGCTGCACGTGCTTTATCAACTACGCGTTGTGCACGAACTACGATAGGACCATCGATCATTTTGCCATCTACGGAGATTACGCCTTTGTTGTTGCGCAATGCATCAGCATAGCTGTTCAATACCTTAACGGAATGAGCGATTTCTTTTTCGTCAGGAGTGAATACTTCGTGGACAATTTTGATTTGGCTAGGGTGGATGCAAGATTTGCCATCGAAGCCCAACGCTTTAATGAATTCAACTTCTTCGCGGAAACCTTGAGGATCTTTCACGTCGGAGAATACTGTATCGATTACGCGGATACCTGCTTCGCGTGCTGCATGAAGGATTGTTTGACGAGCGAACAACAATTCAACAGCTGGTTTGCTTTTACCAGTGCGAAGGTCAGCGCGGTAGTCTTCAGCGCCAAGAGCAATAGCAACTACGCGAGGGCCATGGCAGATCTCACGAACATTATACAAGCCACGAACGGATTCAATAGCTACGATAATGTTGATGGTGCCTTCTTCCCAACCGTTAGCTTTTTCTACTTCTTCAATTTTCTTCGCTACGATTTCAACTTCGGAAACGTCCTCAGTTTTAGGTAAACGAATCAAATCAGGTTTAGCAGGAACGATTACATCAAGATCATCATACCCATAAGGAGTTTGTGTAGGATGGTTGATACGAACAACTGTTTCACCGCGGAACTTACGGGATTTCAAAGCTTCTGCCGTTAAAAGACGAGCAGTGTCTTTTTCTGTTACAGCAACGGAATCTTCGATGTCGATCATGATGGAGTCAGCACCGTGAATGTCAGCACTGTTAATCATTTTAGGTGTATTACCAGGCACGAACATCATGGAACGAGACAAGCGTTTTTTAGCAGCCTCTGTTAATGGATTTGTTTTAACTTCTGGAAATGTTTTATCGTTAGCCATTATGCTTTGCTCCCCCTTTCCAATGCGCCTAATACGCGAGCTTTAATTGTGTAATCCCAAGCATTTTTATCTTGTACGATTACTTTCACGCCGTCAAAACCAGCTTCTTTCACTGTGTTTAAAACAACGGATTTAATTTGGTCGCCGTATTGGCGGATAACTTTGGATGTTAATTCGATTTCGATACCGCTAGCAATCGGTTCAACCGTTACTAATGCATCATTTTTTTCGTCGAAGCCAGCTTGTGCAGCTTTTACTAATTGTGCCATGTTGCATCCTTTCCTTGTGAAACATTTATAAAGTTCAAGTCTGTACAGGCTCGTCGCGAGAGCCTAGTACAGACATTGAATACTAACAATTAAATTCTAACACTCCATAGTGAAAGTTTCATATTACATGAAACCTGTGATTTTCCACCAAGGAATACCAATTACGTAGTTCAATACTAAACATACTACTGCAATCATTAAACCAACTGTCCACCAGTCTTTTACATTGTTGTAACCAGCGGAGAAGATGATTGGACCAGGAGCAGCACCGTAGTGAGTTACGGAACCACCATAGGAGTTTGTACCAATCAGGATGAATGCAAGTAATGTAGGATCGATGCCTGCGTTCATACCAACAATTAAGAATACTGGAAGCATCGCGGAGATGTATGCAGTACCAGATGCGAAGAAGTAACGAACAGCAACGGAAATAATGGAGATAAGGATAAGCATCATGAATGGATCTAAACCGAAGTTCATGTGAGCTTCTAAATATTTAGCCAACCATTCGAAGAATTTACCTTTAGACAATGCGGAGGATAAGCCTAGGATACCACCGAACCAAATCAATGTGTTCCAAGCAGCTTTAGTTTTGAGCAAGTCATCCCAAGTAATAATACCACATACGAATGTAGCAATCATCGCTACGATAGCAACTGCTGTAGCGTCAATTTTTATATCAAATGTTGGAAGAATCCAACCTGTGATCGCAAGAAGCGCTATAGCGATAAGACCTTTTTCAGACGCTTTCATAGGTCCCAATTCAGCTAAGCCATCAGCAGCAATTTTCTTGTTGTCGATTTCTTTTACTGTAGGGCGTTCATACATGTAGCCAATAATTGGAACAAGCATTAACATGATAAAGCCTGGTACGAACATTGCTAATGCCCATTGAGCCCAGTTCAAAGATACGCCTGTCAATTTAGTAATAAAGTCAAGAGCTAAATAGTTTGGCGCCATCGCAGTTGCAAAGAAGAAGGATGTTACCTTTGTAGCAAAGTAACCATTCTGTAAGAGGTAAGCGCCTGCTTTTTTTGCAGATTCGCCAGGATAAGAACCAACTGCTTCAGCGATGGACAAATTGATTGGATATACGATACCAGCCGCACGAGCCGTGTTGGATGGTGTGGCAGGAGATAAGATCATATCAAGGAATGCCGTAACATAACCTAGACGAAGTGTAGTACTACCAAAAGCGCGAACCAAGTAGTACGCAATGCGGTGACCAAGGCCAGTTTTACCAAAAGCAACAGATAAACCGAAGGCTGCGAAGATCAACCATAATGCTGTATTGCTGTAACCAGTCAATACCTCTTTTGTATTGCTCAATAAAATAGAAGATGTAGCAACACCTAATAATACTGTAATAGGAACTGGGAATGGTTTTAATACCAAGCCCACGATAGTAGCTAAATAAATACCGAATAATTTCCATACTTGTGGTTTAAGGCCTTCTGGTGTGCCCCCGAACCACATAAATGCGACGATGGCAACCATAAGGCCAATCCGCCATAATTTGTCTTTCATGTGTGTCTTTCCCTTTCTTGAATAACTTAGGCATACATAAAATCATCTAGTCTTTAACAACGTAACAGCTCGCGACGTCTGTTACATCGATTAAGTCTACACTCATTATAAATGTTTAAAAGAATTATGAATAATAGATTACCTTTATAGGGGTTATAAAAACTTTTATATCTACTAATCATACTTTTTATGCATTTTGAGCATAGTTTTGCAGTTCCAAATGAAAAAAATGCATGTATACATCCCCAAAGGGGGTATACATGCACTTACATGGTACTGCTTTGCTCTTTCGAGACATCTTTATTATGGGCTATTATATCGAAAAAGTCCAATACTGAAATAGCATGGATAAACAGTTATAAAAGCTCATAGATATGCTCTATTGCAAAGATTCTTATGCTTTATATTCTCTAAAAATACTATTATCTACTACGGTATGTTCTTTGTAGTAATTTCGAACATACTCGATAAATGTCTTTACTACTACTAGATTTTCCGCATCCTTTGTGTACACCATATTCGTATCACGTGTGATGCATTCACCGTCTTTATTGCGCAACGGACTTACATAAATATCTTTATCCTTGCAAGATCCAAGGCCCATATAGGTCAAAATCGACCAGCCAAGGCCTGCACGAACAAAGTGACGACAGGTACTCATGGAGTTTACATCCATCGCAACACTCGGTGGCTCTTCAAAATGTTCAGCGCACCATGTTTCGATGATGTTGGCTACAGACACATCTGTTTGGTATTTAATGAACGGTACCTTCTCTAACGACTCAGGTGGTACTAATTCTTTATATACCAAACAATACGGCTCAGCCAGTAGTAATTCAGATTTACCAGACACATCATAGCCACCTCGCGCAAAGGCTACCATACAGTCACCAGTGTTAAACATCTTTACTACTTGATGGCTGAAAGCAGTCTTCACTTGAATATGAACATCTGGGTATTGTTCGCGGAAGGATTTCAATAAGGCAGGTAGCTCATAGTCTGCAAAGTTAATAGATGACGCGATTTTCAAGGTCCCTTGAATCTTACCAGACGCAGAGTTCATAGCATTCTCCAATGCCTCTTGATCTTGCATCATTCTTTTACAGTAATCATAGAAAATTTCGCCTTGTGCCGTGAGGGCAATCCCTTCAGCAGTCCGCAACAATAGAGAATGGCCCAAGGCTTTTTCCATATGACGCAACCGATAGCTCAACGCTGGTTGCGATAAAAATAATTTTTCTGCAGCCCTTGTAATGTTGCCTTCATCGACAACGGTTACAAAGGTTTGCCATTCTCTATCGTCCATACTATCTCCTTGTTATCGCTTATTACCAAAGATGCGCAATAAGGATAAGAATAAGTTAATAAAATCTAAGTATAGATTTAACGCCCCTGTAATTTCGATGCGGTCTAGGATGCTTTCATCCTCCATCAAAGCGACTTCAGTTACATTGTTTTTAATACGATTAACGTCTATAGCTGTGAAAATAGAGAATACTATAACGCCTACATAGCCAAGCACGAGGCTCACTGTATCACTGAAAGCACTGAGTACAGCCCAGTTAAAGTAACGAGCCCCTATCATCACAAAAGATACGATAATCATGCCAATTAAGGCAGCCATTAC
>URZS01000069.1 GCA_900552445.1 uncultured Veillonella sp.
TACATTACATTACATTACTTTATATTTCGTCGTGCCGCTAAGCTACCAGCGCTGCTAGCTAGGCCCGCTCGATTGATGTGTGGGTTCCCATGTTTGTACGTTTTTGGCTTGCTACTTTTATCTTCTACCTTTGATTTCTCAAATTTAGTAAATAGATTATCTAGCTCACGCAAGAGCGCACGTTTTTGTGAGTCTTTCAACTCAAATACTTCCCCTTTATAGGCGATGTATTTATTTTTTAGCACAGGACTGAGATCATAGATGGGCTCGTGTTGTTCTCCATTTACATCTAACAGCTCATCCAAGGTCAATCCATAGTAGCGAGACAGGGCACAGAGTGTATCTAAATCCGGTTCGCGATACCCTGTTTCGTAATTTGAAAGCGCCGCATTACTGATACCTACGGCCTTTGCTACTTCGATTTGGCTTTTGCCCATGCGCACGCGAGCACGCTTTAAGTTCTTGTAAAACTGCATGTTCATCACCTACATCGATACATAAACAACTACAAACTATATATTTTATAATAATGTATCACTGATTTTTATAGTAGTGTATCACTGATTTTTTTGAAAGCTTCATCAGCTACGGCTAATGTGCGTTCGATTTCACTGCTCTTATGGCAGATAGATACGAAGTTACTTTCATAAGGGCTTGGCGCATAGTAAATACCATGGCTCAAGTTATGGTGGAAGAACATTTTGAATTGTTCTTCGTTGCAAGCTGCTGCATCATCAAAGTTCTTAACTGGTTTATCAGTGAAGAAGATGGTGAACATGGAGCCTACCCGTTGCACTACAACAGGCACATTGTATTGAGCTGCCAAGCGTTCAAAGCCTTCACAAAGGGCAATTGTCGTATCTTCTACTTGTTTAAATACAGTTGGATCTCGTTGCAAAATAGAAAGCGTTGCAAGACCAGAGGTAACAGCAATCGGATTACCGCTCAATGTACCGGCTTGGTAAATAGGACCAGCTGGTGCGATTTGGTTCATAATCTCACGAGAGCCACCAAATACAGCGAGTGGCATGCCACCACCAACGATTTTACCAAGGCATGTTAGGTCAGGCTTGATATTGTAACGTTTTTGTGCACCGCCACTGCTAGCGCGGAAGCCACACATAACTTCGTCAAAGATCAGCACTGCACCATGAGCCTTAGTTACTTCACGCAAGGTTTCAAGGAAACCTGGTTCTGGAGGTACACAGCCCATGTTACCTGCTACAGGTTCTACGATAATAGCCGCAATAGTATCGCCGATGTCGTCGAATAATTTGCGAACCGCATCAGAGTCATTGTACGGCAAAGTAATTGTATTTTCTGCTACACCTTGTGGAACGCCAGGGCTATCTGGTACACCGAAGGTAGCAAGGCCTGAGCCGGCTTTTACCAAGAGTGCATCGCTATGACCATGGTAACAGCCAACGAATTTCACAATGCGATCTCGCCCAGTATATCCACGAGCTACGCGCAAAGCACTCATAGTCGCCTCTGTACCAGAGTTAACGAGGCGGATAACCTCCATAGATGGCATGAAAGCTTGTACCTTTTTAGCCAATTCTGTTTCTAGTAGTGTAGGCGCACCGTAGCTAGTACCACGAGGAATCGCCTCTTGCAAGCTAGCTATAACCTCAGGATTCGCATGGCCCAAAATCATAGGTCCCCAGCTCAACACATAGTCGATATATTCGTTGTTATCAATATCATAAATACGGCTGCCGCTAGCGCTGCTGATAAACGGAGGGTTAGAACCTACACTGCGGTAGGAACGAACAGGACTGTTTACGCCGCCTGGCATATAGCGTTTAGCCTCTTCAAAGGCTTTTTCAGATTTACCGAGTTGGAACATGGTTTCTCCTTACTTTTGTAACCATTTAGCAATATCTATAGCATGGTACGTAATGATGATTTTAGCACCGGCGCGCTTCATAGAAAGCATTGTTTCCATAACGAGGCGTTCTTCGTCGATAAGACCAGCTGCAGCAGCGGATTTAACCATCGCATATTCGCCAGATACATTGTATACCGCTACAGGTAATTCATAGCGGTCACGTGTTTCACGAACAATATCCAAATAGGACAAGGCTGGTTTAATCATGATAATATCTGCACCTTCAGCAATGTCGAGTTCGATTTCTCTGAAAGCTTCTAAGCGATTAGCTGGATCCATTTGATAGGACTTACGGTCCCCAAATTTTGGAGAAGAGTTTACCGCACCACGGAATGGACCATAGTAAGCAGATGCGTATTTTGCAGCATAGCTCATGATAGATACATTAGTATAACCTGCCGCATCAAGGGCTTCACGAATAGCACCTACACGGCCGTCCATCATATCGGATGGAGCCACCATATGCGCGCCTGCTTCCGCTTGGCTTACCGCTACTTTACAAAGTAATGGCAATGTTTCATCATTCAAAATTTCATGGTCGTCAATCATGCCACAGTGACCTGTAGAGGTATATTGGCACAAGCATACGTCAGAAATAACCAATAGGTTTGGTACTGCTGCACGGATAGCTTTGATAGCTTGTTGTACAGGTTGAGACATATCCCACGCAGAGGAGCCTTGTTCATCCTTGTATGTTGGAATACCAAAGATTTCTACACCGCGCACCCCAAGATCATAGGCCTCTTGCGCTACTTTCACAGCCTCATCAACAGACAAGTGGTATTGACCTGGTAATGTATCGATTTCATTTTTGATACCTTCACCAGGAACGATAAATAATGGATAAATTAAATCAGTTACGTCGAGTGTCGTTTCGCGTACCAAATCACGCATTTCTGGACTGATACGCAAGCGGCGAGGACGGTATGTTAAATCGTACATGTGATCCTCCTAAATGTCCTTTATAATAGCATTTACCAAGCCATCAGTTGTATATACATCGCTGATCACAGCTGGTTTAAGGCCTGCACTCATAGCTGTAGCAGCTGTGATAGGTCCAATGCAAGCAATCTTAGTATTGCCTAATAGTTTCAATGCATCATCGCCCAATAATTGAATTGTATTTGTTACTGTAGAAGAACTTGTAAAGGTAATGTAGTCTACAGTACCTTCTGTTAAGGCATTTACCAATGCCTCTTGTTGAGATGTATCTTGTGTCGTTTCATATAAACGTAAGATATCTACATCTATATCGTGATGACGCAAAGAGCGTGGAATTACATCACGAGCTACTTTTGGTTGAATGAGCAATACGGAATCCCCTGCTTTGAGCTCTTCTTCGAGAGCCTCTACAGCAGATTCAGCCTTGTAGTCTACAGGAATGATATCCGGAACAATACCATATTTTTGAAGTTCCCGAGCTGTAGCACAGCCAATTGCTGCTACTTTAGAATTACCTAATGCACGAGTATCCTTGCCTTCTTTATACAAAGCATCGAAGAAGTAACGAACTCCTTCACCAGAGGTGAATACGATGCATTGGTATTGTTTTGTATTATTGATGATGCGTTTATCTTCATCAAACAATTCCAACGGAGATGTTTTAATAGCTGCCGCTTCAACTACATTAGCACCTTGAGCTGCTAATTTTTCACGGAATGCACTTGCTTGAGAACGAGCGCGCGTAACTACAACGGTTTTGCCGAATAAAGGTTTATTATCGAACCATTGTAATTTTTCACGAAGGTTAACTACATCGCCTACTACGATGATAGCTGGCGCTTTTAATTGTGCCTTTTCCACATCTTCTACTACATGTTCAAGAGTAGAAACGAGAACCTCTTGTACTGGTTTTGTACCCCACCGAACAAGGGCTACAGGTGTAGATGGTGCACGACCATGAGTCATCAATTTTTCTGCAATGGTAGGTAAGTTACCAACGCCCATTACAAAGCAAAGTGTATCTACTGCTGTAGCAAGGCCTTCCCAATGAATGCCAGATACTTCTTTAGTAGGATCTTCATGACCTGTTACAACCGCAAAGGATGTGGCCATAGCGCGTTGTGTTACAGGGATGCCTGCATAGGCAGGGGCTGCGATAGAAGATGTTACGCCAGGTACAAATTCAAATGGTACACCAGCTTCGCCAAGGGCCATCGCCTCTTCACCACCGCGACCGAACACGAGTGGATCGCCGCCTTTTAAACGAGCTACGATTTTGCCTTCTTTACCTTTTTGAACTAATAGCTCGTTGATTTCCCATTGGTGCATCGTGTGATCTTTACATTGCTTACCAGCGTAGATCAATTCTGCATCTGGACGTGCCCATTCTAATAGATGTGCATCAGCTAAATAGTCATATACAATTACATCTGCTTTTTCGATGCATTCACGGCCTTTTACAGTGATAAGTTTAACATCACCAGGGCCTGCACCGATTAGATATACCATACCTGTCATTTTATGATTCCTTCCTCTATGAGAGCATCCACAATATGTTTGCCACCTTCTTCGTATAAGGCTTTTGCTAGATTTTTGCCAAGGATTTCACCCTTTTTAGCAGGACCAGAGATTTCCCCTTCGTATACAGTCTTGCCATCGAGGGAGGCAATCATGGCCTTCAAGGTCAATTGGCCTTTATTGATAGTGCCGTGTACGCCCATTGGCACTTGGCAACCACCGTTTAGTTGACGCAAGAAGCTGCGTTCCCCTTCAACGGCATAGCGCGTAGCTTCATCGTTAATAGGAGCCAGCATTTCAAGCATCTCTGTATCGTCGGCACGACACTCGATAGCGAGCGCCCCTTGACCTACAGCAGGAATCATTTCATCAGCCGTGAAGACTTGTGTGATTTGGCTTTCTAAGCCCAACCGTTTTAAACCTGCTTGCGCCAAGATAACGCCATCTAATTTTTCTGTTTCAATCTTGCTCAAACGAGTTTGTACATTTCCTCGAATCACCTCTACCTCAAGGTCAGGGCGAACGTGTAATAACTGCGCTTGACGACGCAAGCTACTCGTACCAATGCGAGCGCCTTGCGGCAATTTATCTAATGTTTTATACACTGGGCTCACAAGCGCATCGTAAGGCACTTCACGAGCAGAGATAGCACCAAGGGTTAGCCCTTCTGGCAACTCTGTAGGCATATCTTTCAAGCTATGTACGGCGATATCAATGTCGCCTTTGTGCATAGCTTCTTCTAATTCAGCTGTAAACAAACCTTTACCACCTACTTGAGCCAGTGGTTTTTCTAAGATACGGTCACCCTTTGTATTAAAATGAACTAACTCGACCGTAATGTTTGGGTACAGACGTTGTAACTCTGCACTAATATGTTCAGCCTGCCATAGGGCAAGGGCACTCTTTCGCGTGCCGATTCTAATATGATCTCTCATGGCCTTAGCCTTCTTTCTCAAGATTAAACATATCTTTGAATAAATCCCAGTACAAACCTTCTTCCTCTGTACCAGCAATTTCGTTGAAGTGAATCATCGGTTCACGCAACATTTTGCGAATAATCATGCGACTCATAGAGTCCATAATACGGCGCTCCTTATCGGAGATATCTGGCAATTTAGCCAAGGCGCGATGTAACTCACGACGGCGAATGCGTTCCGCTTTTTCTGTGAGTAGAGCCATCATTGGACGCACCGTTAAATAGCTCAATTTATCTAATAACTCTTCAATGGCATCGTGAATAATAGGCTCTGCACGATGAGCCTCCTCTTCGCGCTGCGCCTTATTTTCTTCTACTACGCTTTCAAGAGAGTCAATATTAAACAGGTAAATACCATCCATATCTGCTACGATAGGATCGATGTCGCGCGGTACCGCAATATCAATCATAACGATTGGTTCTCCTTTGCGAAGAGAGGCGATTTTCTTTGCTTCTCGCTCCGTAATAATATAATGCGGCGCCCCTGTAGATGTGATGAGGATATCCGCATCTTTAGCGTAATCTACGAAGTTGTCGAGCTTAACAGCCTTACCGTTAAAGCGTTCAGCCAACACTTCTGCTTTTGCAAAGGTTCTATTGGATACGAAAATCGTTTTTACGCCCTTTGCTTGTAAGTGTGTTGCAGTCAACTCACTCATAGTGCCTGCCCCTAAGATGAGTACAGTCGCTTCAGATAAAGGTTTATCTAAGCTATCCTCAGCTAGGTTAACAGCAGTGTAACTAACAGACACAGGCGTATTAGCAATACCCGTATTAGTACGCACCTTTTTACCAACACTAATAGCGCGTTGGAATAAAATATTAAAAATTGTGCCCGTACAGCCTGCGCTATAAGCCTGAATATAAGCCCCTTTTAATTGGCTCAAGATTTGACCTTCCCCCAACACAAGGGAATCAAGGCTCGCAGATACGCGGAATAGATGTTCAATGCAATCGCAGATCGGAAGAGCACACGTCT
>URZS01000070.1 GCA_900552445.1 uncultured Veillonella sp.
GAGATCTACACTCTTTCCCTACACGACGCTCTTCCGATCTCATCAAACCTCCGTTTATGAGCTTTGATGATGAGTGTATTGAGATTCATGGCATTCAACCGAAGGATGTTTTACACGAAAAGACCTTTGATCAATTGTGGAATGCCATCTATGAAAACCATTTAAAAGGGAATATCATGGTGGCTCATAATGCGAAATTTGATATGAACGTATTGCGTGCTACCTTAGATTATTATAAAATTCCTTGGCCAGAACTCGATTATGCTTGTACGGTTAAACTTTCACGTGCAGTATGGCCAGATTTAGTGAATCATAAGTTGAATACCATGGCAGCCTATATGGGGGTTGAATTTAAACATCACTATGCGCTAGATGATGCGGAAACATGTGCAAAGATTGTGTTGGAGGCTGCTAAGGTAAAAGGTGTTAATAGTTTGCCAGATTTGTTGAAGGTTACAGGTGTACCATTAGAACCATTTATTGATGAAAAAAATCGCTCTGCTCAAGAGGCTTTACATAAAGAGCCAGAACCAGAGCAAATGTCGTTCTTTTAATTAGGAGAGGTACTATGTTAGGTAAAGAATTATTGGCTTATGTGGATCATACATTTTTGCGACCAACCGCTACATGGGATGATATTAAAGAAGTTTGTGATGCTGGTGTAACATATAATACTGCATCCGTTTGTATTCCCCCGGATTTTGTGGCATCCGCTCATGAAGCGTATCCGAAACTTAACATATGTACCGTTATCGGCTTCCCTTTAGGATATGAAACGACAGAGGTTAAGGTAGCTGAAACGAAACAAGCCCTTGAAGAAGGGGCCTCTGAAATCGACATGGTAATCAATCTTGGGGATGTAAAGCAAGGCGATTTTGAGGCTGTAACGAATGAAATCAGGGCCCTTAAAGAGGCTTGTGGCGATAAAATCTTAAAGGTTATTATCGAAACTTGTTATCTTACCGATTCTGAAAAGGTAGCTCTTTGTAAATGTATCACCAATGGTGGGGCAGACTACATAAAAACATCTACTGGCTTTGGTAGCGGTGGCGCTAGTCTTGAAGACATTCGTCTATTCAAGAAACATATTGGCCCTAATGTACAAATTAAGGCTGCTGGAGGCATTCGATCCATTACAGATATGAAAGCCTATATCGCAGAAGGTTGCAGCCGTATTGGCGCTAGTGCAGCGGTAGAGCTATTAAAAGATCACTTAGACGAAGAAGTATAATAGAAAACCACCTAGGCATTGCTTAGGTGGTTTCTTAGAATGGCGGTGTAACTATGCGCATGTATGATATTATTCTGAAAAAGAGAGCCAATTTGCCCTTAACAGATGAGGAAATCCGTTTTGTCATCGATGGCTATGTACAAGGAGATATTCCTGATTATCAAGTGAGTGCTCTATTGATGACCATTGTGTTTAATGGCATGAGCGCACGTGAATTAGGCACATTGACTTTGGCTATGGCTCAATCTGGTCACATGGTAGACTTATCGAGTATTGATGGTATTACTGTAGATAAACATAGCACGGGCGGCGTAGGGGATAAGACAACGCTTATCATTGGACCCCTTGTAGCTGCTTGTGGTGGTAAGGTGGCCAAAATGTCTGGCCGTGGCTTAGGGCATACGGGTGGTACTATCGACAAGATGGAGTCCATTCCAAACTTAAAAGTATCTTTAGAACAAGATGCTTTTATCGCTCAAGTTAATAAAATAGGCCTTGCTGTTATCGGTCAATCTGAAGGACTAGCGCCAGCGGATAAAAAATTATATGCTTTGCGGGATGTAACGGGCACTGTAGATAGTATTCCACTCATTGCATCCTCCGTAATGAGTAAGAAGTTAGCCTCTGGCGCACAGGCAATCCTCCTTGATGTTAAGGTTGGTAGTGGCGCCTTTATGAAAACCTTAGACGATGCACGTGCTCTTGCGAAGGCTATGGTAGATATTGGCAACGAAAATGGCCGCTCTGTTAAGGCTGTTTTGACCGATATGGATCGACCTCTTGGTCATGCCATCGGCAATGCCTTGGAAATTCGAGAGGTTATCGATACTTTGAAAGGTCATGGCCCACAGGACTTAACGCATGAATGTCTTATTATGGCTGCACATATGCTTGTGCTGAGCCATATATGCGATTATGAAACGGCTCTTAGTCGTGTACAAGATGCGCTCGACTCAGGTGAGGCTCTTGACTGCTTACGTCTTATGATTGAGGAGCAAGGTGGGAATAGTCACGTTATTGATGATGAAAGCTTGTTAGCTATTGGAAAATTCACTTATGATGTAACAGCTCCTCAAGATGGGTATATTACACATATGAATACAGAGCAATGTGGTATTGCATCTGTTATGCTTGGCGCAGGGCGTACTGTAAAAGATGGCCCTATCGATTATAGTGCAGGCATCGTGATGCACAAGAAAACAGGAAATGCTGTTACAGCTGGTGAAAGCATTGCTACACTATATGCTTCTGATGAAAGCTTGCTTGCTAATGCAGGTAAAACATATTTAGATGCTATTACATTTGGTACAACTGCACCAACAGTAGTAGACACGATACTAGATATTGTGGAATAAGGAGCCGATTATGACAGAACAACATATTCAAAAGCTCATCGATTGTGCTGCTGTAGCCCGAGAGAAGTCCTATAGTCCCTATTCCCATTTCGGTGTAGGTGCAGCCCTTCTTTGTGAAGGTGGCGCTATCTATGAAGGTTGCAATATAGAAAATGCCTCCTATGGGCTTACTAACTGTGCTGAGCGTACTGCTATTTTTAAGGCCGTATCGGAAGGTCATAGAAAATTTAAAGCCCTTGCGGTAGTAGCCGATACGGAAGGGCCTTGTTCGCCTTGTGGGGCTTGTCGTCAGGTCATATCTGAATTTGAAATACCTTATATCATTATGGCAAATCTAAAAGGAGATTATACAGTAGTTGAACTAGATGAACTATTACCTTTTAGATTTGGTGCACATAGCATGTAGGTACAAGTTAAGATAATAAGCTAAGATAATAAGCTAAGACAACAAGTTAAGACTATAAGTTAAGACAACAAGTTAAGACAATAAAAAAGAGACCACGTATGTGGTCTCTTTTTTTTGTATACCTTAGAATGCAGGAACAACTGCACCTTTGTATTTTTCTTCAATGAATTTTTTGATTTCAGGGGTATGAAGTGCTTCCATCAATTTTTTGATGCGAGGGTCGTTTTCATTACCTTTAAGTACAGTTACGATATTTACGTAAGGGGAATCTTTAGATTCGATTGCCAATGCATCTTTACTAGGGTTTAGACCTGCATTTAATGCATAGTTAGTATTGATAGCTGCTAAAGCTACATCGTCAAGAGAACGAGGTACTTGAGCTGCTTCTAATTCTACGAATTGGTATTCATTAGGGTTAGAAGCGATATCTTGAACTGTAGACAAGATGTTGCTGGAGTCTTTCAAAGTGATAAGACCTTGTTTTTGTAATAATAACAATGCACGACCGCCGTTTGTAGGGTCATTAGGAATAGCGATTTTAGCGCCTTTAGGAAGATCTTTCAAATCTTTGATTTGACGGGAATACAAGCCCATTGGCTCAAGGTGAACACCACCTGCAGATACTAAGTTAAGTTTATGCGCTTTTGCGAACTCATCCATGTAAGGTATATGTTGGAAGAAGTTTGCATCGATTTCTTTGTCGCCTAAAGCAAGGTTTGGTGTATTGTAATCAGTGAATTCAGTGATTTTCAATTCAATACCATCTTTTGCCAAGATAGGTTTAACTTGTTCCAAGATTTCTGCGTGAGGTACTGCAGTAGCACCAATTTTTAATACTTGTTTGCTGTTGCTAGCAGCTTGTTTGTTGTTGTCGTTACCGCAACCTGCGATCAATAAAGCACCGCCGAGGATTACAGTAGCCGCTAATGCTAAAAATTTTCTCATTAGACACACTCCTTTTACATAATTGCATATAAAATATTAAATCTATAGTACTAAAATATTTCCTATCTATCAAGAAGGATTTAGTATAGGTTCTCCATAACTAAAAGCTATGGACAAAAAATTTCCAGACATATTACTTTTACATTGTAATACTCTGGAAATCTTTTTCGTTGTATGTAGTTACGATTCTAATTTGCTTGCAGTCGAGTAAATAGTTTATTTGCCTATGATAAGTCCAATAGACCACATGAGTTGGTAAATCATAGCGGCCCCAGCTGTGGTACCCATAGCTTTGTCTAGTTGGAACTCATCTGTTTTAGTACTTAAGGTATGTACTGTTTTGAAAGCTAGTGGCATAGCGAGGAACGCTAATAAGGAAAACCATGTCATATGTCCAACGATAATCCACGCCACAATCCAAATGAAATTAAAGATGTACATAATGCTCATCAAGCTGAGAGCTCGCTCACGACCCAGTACGATAGGTAATGTACGACGACCATGGCTTTCATCGTTGCGAATATCTCGAATATTATTGGTAAGCATGATAGAGCCAACTAGCAATGTAGATGGAATAGCAGGAATTAATAGCGCTAAAGACAGTTCACGAGTCCAAGCATATCCCGTAATGAGTACGATCGCAAGGCCCATGGCGATGCCAGAAGAAATTTCACCAAAGGGAGTACGAGAAATTGGTTTTGGACCACCGGAGTAGAGGAAGCTGATAAGAATACATACGAATCCGGCTGGAACGTAATACCATGTGATGGTAGCGGATAAATAGGCACCGATGATGATGGGCACCACCATGAGTATTTTGATCATTGTTACGATGAGCTCAGGGGTGATGGCGCCACGAGTTATGGAGCCCGCATTACCGACCTTTTGTCCTGCATCGAGACCGGATTTGAAGTCTTTATATTCATTCCATAAATTTGCTACAATTTGGGCCGTTACAACAGCTAAGAAAATAAGTACAGTATGGAAGATAGCGAGGCCTGCACCACGAGCTGCACCAAATGCATAATAACTAAATGAGGCACCTAAAATGGTAGGCCCCAATGCGGCTGCTAATGTGCGCGGTCTAGTGAGGGGTATTAGTTCTTGTATCATAATTAAAGCACAACTAGTGTGCACTCCTTTCTATTTCTCATGCATGTATCATATTCACATGTCTATTTATGTATTGTATAGCAGAAAGGAAAGGTTGTAAATTATACTATATTATTATAAATGTCGATATAGTATAATAATAAATATATGTAGTATAGATTATTATTTTAGTCTTTACGAATATTGTATTATTAAAACGTGAGGTGTCTTATGAGAGCTCTCAATAAAAAAGTTATCACATTGGCTTGTGCTACATGCTTAACAGTTGGCATGGGTGCAGTGGCTTGTGCAGATACGGTAGATTTAGGTTATGGTATGTATGGCAGTACGTCTCCTACGGTGAAAGCCGTAGAGGTTATGCATGTTCCTACAGATGCAAAGCTACGTAATAATGAGCAAAGCCAAATGCTTCTGGCTGCGAACAAAGAGGCGGTTAATGCTATTAATGCTAATTTAAAATGGCATTCTTCTGTACCTGTTAATCCTATCAAGGGTGAAGTGCTAGATGGTTTTTCTTATTACCAATTACAAGGGACTGACAAACAAGGTCACCATGTAGCATCTCTTTTAGTGATTGATTATGCTAAATCAGGTCTTGATCAAACGATTGGTATAGATAAAACAATTTCAGAAAAGGGTTCTGAAGCAGATAAGGCTAAATTAAAAAACTCCATCTCTAAACATGTTAGTCTTTACTCTAAAGAGAATGCTCAACAACAACTAGCTAGCTTACCTGGTGATACTGTAGAGGGGGCAAAATTAGCTAAAGCGGTTAAAGCGATTAACGATAATATTCCAAGTCATATAAATGATACATTTGATAAATTACTAGCTGCTGATAAGAAAACGTCTGCTAAAGATAAGGAAGCAATTTCTACATTTGCTAGCTTTGTGGCAAAACAATTGAGCGTAGACGCAACGCATGTGGCGTATAAACCTGTTCAAACTCGTTATGGTACAGCTGTAACTGGTGATGTACGGGGGGCAGTAGGCTTTGATGGTTTTAGAAATAGCTTTGCTTTGATTGGCTATGCAATTCCTGCCGATAAGGGCTTGTCTTTACAATTCTTATACTCTGATGACACTAGCTATGATTATTGGACTAACGAATTGAACCATATGTATCAAACGCAATCTCTTAAGGGAGGTAAATAATATGAAATCT
>URZS01000071.1 GCA_900552445.1 uncultured Veillonella sp.
CTTCCGATCTTAATGTTAAACATCGTCTGATTGACATGGGCCTTGTTAAAGGGACAAAAATTCATGTTATGAAATTTGCCCCTTTGGGTGATCCAGTAGAAATTAAAGTTAAAAACTTTGATTTAGCACTTCGTACAAGTGAAGCTGGTATGATTGATGTAGAGGTATAATAGGAGGTCCATATGGCAGAAAAAGGGCAAATTCGTATTGCCTTAGCAGGTAACCCTAACTGTGGTAAAACTACAATGTTTAACAATATCACAGGGGCGAAGCAACACGTTGGTAACTATGCCGGCGTTACGGTAGAAAAGAAAGAAGGCCATACTAATTTTAATGGTCAAGAGCTATTATTTATTGACTTACCAGGTACGTATAGTTTAACAGCACGTTCCTTAGATGAGTTAGTAGCTCGAAATGTAATCGTAAACGATAATCCAGATGTAATCGTAAACGTCCTTGATGCATCTAACTTAGAACGTAACTTGTATTTAGCGGCACAACTGTTGGAACTTGAAAAGCCAATGGTTATTGCTCTAAACATGGCTGACGTTGCTGAAGAAATGGGTATCAAATACGACTTTAAAAAAATGGCTGAGCTAACAGGCGCTACAATCGTTAGTACAGTAGGTCGTACAAATATTGGTACAAAAGATTTGTTAGAAGCAACAATTAGCGTAGCTGCTTCTCAAAAAGCACCTGGTGTAACAGTTAATTATGGTGATTTATTAGAAGGCAAAATTGCTGAACTAGTAGCAGCACTTGAAGAAGCTGGTACAGTAACGTATCCACTACGTTGGATCGCTATTAAATTATTAGAAAACGATCCAGATGTGGTGGAAAAAGTTAAAGGCTTTGCGAATACAGAGGCAGTTTTACAAAAGGCAGCTGCTATCCGCGAAGAAATCAAAGATCAAGTTGATCTTGATATAGTATTCCAAGAATATCGTCATCGTTATGCTGTTGAAGTATATAACCAATCTTTAACACAAGCTCCAAAAGAAATAGAAACACGCTCCGATCGTTATGATAAAATCTTAACACACCGTATTTGGGGCTTACCAATCTTCATGATTGTTATGTACCTATTGTTTGCGTTCGTAAACATCGTAGGTGGTATTCCTCAAGGTTGGATTGAAGATGGCTTTGCTGCATTACAAGCTTTTGCAGTTCAAAATATTCCAGAAGGTCAATTACAGTCCCTTGTATCTGACGGTATTATCGCCGGTGTAGGTGCCGTACTTTCCTTCTTACCATTGATTCTATTGCTATTCCTTGGTATTTCTTTCTTGGAAGATACTGGTTATATGGCCCGTGCAGCCTTCGTTATCGACCGTGTGATGCGCGCTTGTGGTTTGCATGGTAAATCCTTTATTCCTTTATTATTAGGCTTTGGCTGTTCCGTACCATCCGTAATGGGCGCTCGCATCCTTGATAACTATAAGGATCGAATGGTTACAATTTTGATTACACCATTCATGAGCTGTTCTGCTCGTTTACCTGTATACATCTTATTTGCTAATGCGTTCTTCCCAAATGGATGGGATAGTACATTAGTTGTATTCTCTGTATACTTCTTAGGTATTATCTTTGGTGTTATCTTTGCGAAAATCTTCCGTAAATTCATTTTCTCTGGTGAGGCTGAACCATTTGTAATGGAATTACCTCCTTACCACTTGCCTACATTGAAAGCTACTTGGTTACATATGTACGAACGTGCTAAATTGTACATCATTAAAGCCGGTACTTTCATCATGGCAGCATCCATCTTGATTTGGTTTATCACTGCATACCCTATGGATGTAGAATACTCCAAAGATTACGATGCAATGAAAGAACAAGTTGCTCAAGCGTACGAAGTAAAAGATGCAGCTACATTAGCACAATTTGGCATTACTGCAGATGACCAAAAAGAAGCAGTAGATAAAATTGTTGAAGATATGAAATCTACTGTACAAGATGCTACTGATGCTGCTAAGCAAGCAGGAGAAGATGAACCTGAAGTAGCAGTAGAAGCCGATTCTGCAGCACCTGAATTATTCAATGATATTAAAGATAAAAATAAAGACTTGTTCCCAGCAGCATGGGCAATGTATAAAAACAGTGCTAACTTAGATGCTGAAAATGACAAAATTGGTAAAGAACAAGCTGCGGAAAAAATTGAACAATCCTATGCAGCATCCTTTGGTAAAGCCATCAACCCAGTGCTAGAACCATTGGGGTTTGATTGGAAAATGGGCCTATCATTAGTAGCTGGTTTAGCGGCTAAAGAGGTTGTTATCTCTACATTAGGTACTATTTACGCTGTTGGTGGCGATGATCAAAATCCAGCACCGTTGACTGAGTACCTACAAAATGACCCTCATTTCACACCGTTAATTGGTTTGACAATGATGTTGTTTATCTTAATTTACCCACCTTGTTTGGCAACATTAGCTGTTATCAAACGTGAAACAGGTTCTTGGAAATGGGTTGCTTTCATGTTCTTCTATGAAAACGCATTTGCTTGGACTGCTTGTTTCATCTTCTACAATGTAGGCCGTGCATTAGGTTTCTAATTCGTGAGTCGTTAAATACAGTATTTTAGCCACTTTATAGGTAGTTAAATTAAACTGCATTGAAGAATTGCGATTTAGTTATAGTTAATTTAAAAAAAATACTTGCTAATTATCAATATTCGTGGTTAAATGATAATGAGAAAAGGGGAATATCCTTTAGATATTGCTTTTATCTTATTTATCACTAAGACAGATATTGTGATTTAGTTGATATTGAGAAAGAGGCATAATAATGGATAATCTTATTATAGGACTCATAGTTGTTCTAGCATTAGCTTATATTGGTTCTAAAATGTTTAAACAAGTAGGCGGTAAAGGTGGCTGTGGCTGTGGCGACGGTGGATCTGACTCCGGTAAATCATCTGGCTGTGGTGGACACTGCAGTTGTGACGGTTCTAATAAAGCATTAGGCATTAAACGTGCTGATAAGTAATCAGAACAACACTCAAGTTTTTGGAAGAGAAGAGGAGTCTCTATAATGGCTTCTCTTTTCAAATATAGTATTTAAATTTTTTATCATATTTAGTAGAAAGGAATATTATCATGTTCAACATCGATCAAAAAAATCTTAAAAACGCTAACTTATTCGCAGCAGGTCTTGCATTGGGTACTGTAGGTCTTAAAGTTTTAACTTCTAAAGACGCTAAAAAAGTATATGCTGGTATCGTGGCAGCTGGCCTTCGCGCTAAAGAAACTGTATTAGAAACAGCTGAAAAAGTACAAGCATCCGCATCTGATGTATTGGCAGAAGCTCAAGAAATCAACGAAGCACGCAACGAAGAAATCTTTGAAGAAAACAAATAATTAGAGGATTGCACATATGTTACAATTTTCTGTAGTAAAAAAACTCAGAAATCGCTTGCATGTTAAGGTAACTGGTCATCGCTTTACAGAGGCTGAAGCAGCTTATGTAGAGGATACATTACTCCTTAATGATGCAATTGTAGATGTAACCTTCTACACTCGTAGCAGTCAAATCGCCATTAAACATACTGGCGATGTTGATGCTGTGCGTGAAGCAGTGCTAGGTCTACGCGATTTAGACTTGTCCGAAGCACCTGCTTTGAACGAATATTCTCCACGCTTGGTAAATAAAAAATACCGTGAAATGATGATCAACCGCACTGCACTTTACTTAGGTAAAAAAGCAGTGTTGCCTGCTCCAATTGCAGCTGCATGGGCATGGTTTGATGGTATTAAATTTATCGGCAAAGCGATTAAAACATTGTGGCAACGTAAGTTAACAGTAGAAGTACTTGATGGCGTAGCTATTGGTGCTGCTTTACTTCAAAAAGACTACCCTACAGCTGGTGCTGTTATGTACCTATTGGGTATTGGGGATATTTTGGAAGAATGGACTCACCGTAAATCTGTATTAAATCTTGCTCAAAGCATGTCTTTGAATGTAGATAAAGTATGGGTATTAGTTGACGATATCGAAGTGAGCAAGCCAGTTAACGAAGTTGTTGCAGGTGATCAAATTATCATTCGTCAAGGCGAAGTGATTCCATTGGATGGCGTCGTTATCGATGGAGTTGTTCTTGTTAACGAAAGCTCCATGACTGGTGAACCAGAAGCGGTTCGTCGCGATCAAGACAGTTCTGTATATGCAGGTACTGTTGTTGAAGACGGTAAAGCTATCGTAGAAGTACGTAGCACATCCAAAACATCTCGTTACGAAAAAATCGTTAACCTTATCGAAGAGTCTGAACAAATGAAATCTGGTATGGAACAACAAGCATACCGCATGGCTGATAAATTAGTACCTATTAGCTTTATCGGTGCTGGTTTAACATACTTGTTGACTCGCAATGTTATGAAAGCATTGTCTTTCGTTATGGTTGACTTCTCTTGTGCATTGAAATTGTCTATTCCATTGGCTGTACTTTCAGCAATGCAAGAGGCATCTAAGCGCGGTATCACTGTTAAAGGTGGTAAGTTCTTAGAACAAATTGCACAAGCAGATATGATTGTATTCGACAAAACAGGTACGCTTACAAAAGCAGAACCTGAGTTTGAACAAATCATTCCATTTAATGGTCATGATGCAGATGAAATGTTGAAATTGGCTGCATGTATTGAGGAACATTTCCCTCATTCCATGGCAAAAGCAATTGTACGTGCTGCTAAGGATCATTCCTTGCCTCACAAGGAAATGCACTCCGACGTAGAATACGTTGTAGCTCATGGTATTGCATCTAAAGTTGGCCGCTACCGTGTACGCATTGGTAGTGCTCACTACATCTTTGATGATGAAAAGACAAAAATTCCTGCAGATGAACAAGAAAAATTCAACAATTTACCAAATTCATCTTCCCATATTTACCTCGCTATTGGAGGTACACTAGCAGCGGTTATTTGTATTAAAGACCCTGTTCGTGAGGAAGCAAAACAAGTTATAGCTGATTTACATACATTGGGCATTAAAAAGGTTGTCATGATGACTGGCGACTCCAAACGTAACGCAGAACGCGTAGCTGCAGAAATCGGTATCGATGAAGTGCATGCTGAAGTATTACCAGAAGATAAAGCGGCTTATGTAAAACAAGCTAAAGCTGAGGGCTATACAGTAATGATGGTAGGGGATGGCATCAATGACTCCCCAGCTATTTCTGAAGCTCATGTAGGTATCGCGATGAATGAAGGTGCTCCAATCGCTCAAAAGATTGCGAACGTTACTATTTCTTCCGATAACTTACAAGCTCTTGTAGACTTACGTCGTATTTCCTTAGCCTTGATGAAACGTATCAAAGCTAACTACAATGGTATCGTTGGCTTCAATGGTGCTCTTGTAGGCGGCGGTGTTCTTGGCTTTATGCCTCCGAGCCAAACAGCTTGGTTGCACAACTTATTCACATTGGGTATTGGCATTGAAAGCATGACTCCATTGTTGAAAGAAGATAAAAAGGAAGAAGAAGTTGTTCCTACAATTGATGTAACAGCTGACTCTGTAGTAGCTTAATAAAAGACCTCCATACTTGGTAATCATTTACCTGTGTGGAGGTTTTTCTTTTTTGATGACATTTATCCTTGATTATTGTAAAATACAAAGAGATTACATATCATAGGAGATCTATATGAACATTTTGATAGATATTTGTAAGCGATCTTTTTATTTGAATCTATTTATCGTGGTAATTCCTATTATTGCGTATATGATTCATAATGGATCGAGTGCGACAGTAGCATTAGTATGGTATTTGTTGTTATCCTTATTTATGCCTTGGGCGTATTTATCGTTTAAAGACAGTACCTTTGGTGATGGTAAATCTATAAGCCGTATTGCATATGTAGTGAGTTGGATTGCCATTCATGGCATTGCATACAAAGGCATTTTCCTAGGTGTAGATTTATCTATGTTGTGGGGCTGGCCAACTGTAGGCAGAGATGTGGCTTTTTTAGTGTCTATGTATATTGGTGTCACCATTAGTCTAATTGTTGCTTACGGCTTAACTCGATTAGTGGGAGGCCGTAATGAATAAAAGTTTTTGGCAATTTACCTTTGTTTGCGCCCTCTTTGTTAGTGCCGTTACGACCGTACTTTCATTAAGTGGTGCCTTATCCTTACCGGTATTAGTATTTCCAGTATTGTCCCTGGTGATACCATTTATGGTGCGCCGACTAAAGAATGCTAAATTTA
>URZS01000072.1 GCA_900552445.1 uncultured Veillonella sp.
CCCCAAGGTGTGGCAGACAAACTTTCCACAGTAACAGTGCCTCGCATCATAGTCTGACGAGCCATAACCTCATTAAAGATAACGCCCATCCCGCGACTAGCAATAGTGGCCAATACAAAGAAAACGATGGCTCCAATAGCAAGAAAAGCGGCAATACCTTTTAGCCCTTTCTTATACAATTGTTTATATTTTGTCCAATAGGAACGCATGTAATGTTTCATAGCCTTATTATATCACGATACGTTGACAATTTTATTTTAATGGGGCCCCAAAACATGTCGACCTACATATTGAAATAAGTGGTCCATACAACTTCGCTCCAAAGCGAGCTAAGTCGCTCATTATGTATGGACCACTCATTTCATAACGTTTGTTATGAAGGTATCCCATTAAAATAAAATAGCTCTACTAATATTTAAAAATAATAAGGCTATGAAAGATTACAAAAAAAGAAGAGAGCTCCATCCAAATGGATGGAGCTCTTAAATCTTTATGGTATTATATTATGCTTTTGCTTGTTTTCTGTATTTCACAAGGCTTTCAGCTTCAATTTCTTCTTGAGTGCGATAGTCTTGAGGAATATTAGACAAGCGGATCCAGCTACGAACTGCTTCTACTAATACGATAAGGATCATGAGGAACATGGCAGCACTGAATGCTACTAGGATCCATTTACCAGCTGGGATATAGCTGTTAAATACGTTTTCAAAGTCTGCAGCAATAGCAACGATAGCCATTAGGATACATGGAATACCTGTAACCCATGCATAGCGTTTGCGGCCAAGTCGCATAATAACAGTAGTACTTACAGCCAATGTCATAGTACCTAATAATTGGTTAGATACGCCGAATAGAGGCCAAATAATACCGATGTTACCTTGTAGAACTAGGTAGCCCCACAAGATACAAATCAAAGCTGCACAACCATATACGCCAGGAGTCCAGTGTTGGTCGTTGAATTTAGGATGGAAATGACCTAATAATTCTTGAAGCAAGTAACGACCTACGCGAGTACCAGCATCGATCAAAGTCATGATGAACAAGGCTTCGAACATGATACAGAAGTGATACCAGTAACCCATCAAGTGATCCATGTTAGGCAATCTGGAGAAGATATGAGCCATACCTACTGCAAGGGATACGGCGCCACCAGGACGGTGCATCAAGTCTTCACCAACCATTGCGGACAATGCTGGCAATTCATGAACTTGAAGGCCTAGTGCTTTAAAGGATTCTACAGTGGAGTTAATAGCGAAGTAATCGTCTGGATGCAATGCAGTCGCTGCAATCAACGCCATCATAGCGATGAAGCCTTCTGTTAACATCGCACCATAACCGATAGGTAAGATTTCTCTTTCATTAGTAAGCATTTTAGGTGTTGTACCTGTCGCAATTACTGTATGGAAACCAGATAAAGCACCACATGCGATAGTAATGAAGATGTAAGGGAATACAGAGCCTTTCAATACAGGACCGCCACCCCAGATATATGGAGTAACAGCTGGCATTTGGATTTCAGGCATTACGATGATAATACCGAGAGCCAAGGCGCCAATTGTACCGATTTTAAGGTATGTAGATAGATAATCACGAGGAGCGAGCAATAACCATACTGGCAATGCTGCTGCAAAGAAACCATACACGGCAAGCATAATTTCAATAGTTTGCAAGTCGTATGTGAACCAAGATGCATATTCGCTAGCCGCGATGTTAGGACCGTAGATAATGCCTACAAAGATTAACGCTACACCAATGATAGTAGCCTCTTGGATTTTACCAGGACGCAACCATTTCAAATAAATACCGATAAAAATAGCGATTGGAATTGTAGCGAATACGGAGAAGAATCCCCAAGGAGAGTTATGCAATGCGTTCGCTACTACTACAGCCATACCAGCGAGGGTAATAACCAATAGGAACAAGGTAGCAAGCATAGCACCGAAACCAGCTAATTTACTAATTTCTTCGCGCGCAATATCCGCGATAGACTTACCGTCATAGCGAACTGAAGCGAATAAGATAACCATGTCATGCACAGCACCAGCCAATACAGAACCGATAAGGATCCATAATGCACCAGGCAAATACCCAAACTGGGCTGCAATAACTGGGCCTACGAGAGGGCCTGCACCTGCAATGGCTGCAAAGTGATGACCAAAGGTTACCCATTTGTTAGTTGGCACGTAATCGTGACCATCGTTGTGAATCATAGCTGGAGTCGGACGATATTGGTCCAACGTCAAAACCTTAGCCGCTATGAAAGCCCCATAAAAGCGGTACGCTAAAATAAGAATACACGCGGAGGCAATAACTAAGTAAATACCATTCATAACCATATAAACACCTCCAATTGTCTTCTGTGACATGGTGTTATATAAAAATATCTGATAAATCTTTTGGACATCCATGCCACTTTGGCTAGTAAAAATGTTAGTACTTACCCTTTCATTGTATAACTAATCATGGGCGTGTCAATTACTATTTAGTCATTTTGAAAGTTCTCTATAACTTAAAGGCATAACAAAAAGGCATCCTCCACATAGGAGAATGCCTTAATAAGTGCAAATCAGCTTATATCTATAGTCTTACCACGATACCAGCTTCGTGGAGAGCCTTCTTAATATCTTTTATAGTTAACACTTTATTGTGTAACAATACGCCAGCAAGGGCACCTGTTACATTCGTTTTTGTAAATAAATCCACAAAATGTTGTACATTACCTGCACCGCCGAAAGCTGTCACAGGAACATCTACTACTTCGGCTAATGCTTGGTATAATTCAATATCAAAGCCAAGGCCTGTACCATGTCTGTCGATGCTTGTTACCAACAATTCACCTGCACCGCGTTCTACAGCCTCTTTTGCCCATTCAAGAGCATTTCTACATTGCCCCGGTTCACCTTCCTTACCGTGACCATAGGCATACCATACCTTTTCAAAAGGATTGTATTTTACATCAAGACATACTACAATGCCTTGGTTACCGAACTTTTGAGCGCCTTCTGTAATAAGAGCTGGATTAGCCATTGCCGCTGTGTTGATAGAAATTTTGTCGGCACCAGCTTTCATAAGTTGTGTCATGTCCTCAACAGAGGTGATACCACCACCAACAGTAAGTGGCATAAACACCTTATCAGAGGATTTAAGAACCATATCTGTGAAAGTTTTACGACCCTCTGTTGTGGCCGTAATATCTAATAATACAAGCTCATCAGCGCCTTGTATTTCATAACGTTCTGCACATTCTACTGGATCCCCTGCGTCAACCATATCACGGAATTGTACGCCATTCTGTACGCGGCCATTTGCCACACTAAGGCAAGGGATAATACGTTTTGCTAACATTCAGTCGTCCTCCTATTTTTTTGAGTCTGCGTAAGCTTCTGTAATATTACCAAAAGTACGCAACAAATTGAGACCTACGATACCACTTTTTTCAGGATGGAATTGCATTCCATATACTCTGCCACGTTCAACTACGCCAGGTACATCGATACCATAGTTAGCTGTGGAAATGATATATTCAGGATCTGTATCTACATAATAGGAATGAACGAAATAAGTATATTGATCGTCTACATTGCTGAAAGGACTATCTTGATAATGAACTACATTCTTGTTCCAGCCCATGTGAGGTACACTGAGACCAAGATCGCGAGGAATTTCTTTTACTTTGCCAGGAATAAGACCTAAACCCGGAGTTGGACCGTATTCTTCGGATTCCTCAAATAATAATTGCATACCTAAACAAATGCCTAATAGTGGAATTTCACGCTTTACTACTTCATGAAGTACATCGACTAAGCCGCGCTCTTTTAGCACCGCTACTGCCGATGCATACGCGCCTACACCTGGCAAGAGAACGCCATCAGCGTTTAATATAACCTCTGGATCCGCTGTTAGCACTGCATCGAGGCCGATGTAGGCAAAAGCTTTCTGGACGTTAAATGTGTTCCCTGCGTCATAATCTATAATGGCAATCATAATAAACTCCTTTCAACCGCCTTAATGAGCCCTAGAGAAAATACTAGGGCTCAAACATTCACGCATTCACGTTGTTTCCGATATATATATTCGTCAAAGGGAAAAAAAAGTCCTGCCTATAGATTGCGTAAAAGCTAAACTCCATTCTATAGAATGAAATTCGATATCAAAACGCTTAGATAATTAGTATAAGTGCTGTTTTTTTAATGATTAATTCATGAATTGTTTTAATATATGGCGCATCACTACACCGTCCTGGGCCATAGGTATGGTAAGTCGTAACCAACCTTCGCGTTGACCTCGGCGCACTTGGTATCCTTCTTTTAGCCATGCATCAGCTAAACCATCTGCATCCGCATCAGGAGCCTCAAAGAATATAAAGTTCGCTTCGCTCTTGTAATAGTGAACCCCTAGCTCATCAAATAGAGCCTCCCATTTAGCCCGTTCCTCTGCATTTTGAGACACGGTTCTTGCCAAGAACTGTTGATCATCGAAGGCTGTTTCTGCGGCCACTTGGGACAATGTATTAAGATTATAAGGCAAACGAATAGTTTGCATATAGTTTGCCAATTCTAAGGGAGTCATCATGTAGCCAACGCGGTAATTAGCCAAGCCATATGCCTTGGAGAAAGTCCTCATGATTGCTACATTGGAGAACTCATCTAATAAGACGCGTGCTGTAGGAACTGCTACAGATGTAACAAAGTCAATATAAGCCTCGTCTACGATAACTAGTGTTTCCTTTGGCACTGCTGCTACGAATTTACGAATATCTTCTACGGACTCGTAGGTCCCGGTTGGATTGTTAGGGTTGCAAATCCACACGAGGCGTGTCGTTTCATCGACGGCTTTCACAAGAGCTGAAAAATCATATTGTCCTGTTTCAAAATTAGCTGGCACCTCACGGATTTCAGCGCCTTCCACGAGACCATTTAATGCATACTCGGAAAAGGCAGGTACGCTAACTACGATAGAGTCACCCGCACTGATCAAGGTTTTATTGACCATGGCGATGACCTCATCAAGGCCTACGCCAATGACGAGTTGCTCAGGTTGTACCTTCCAATAATCCGCTAATTTCATGCGCAAATCGGTGGCGTTTCCATCTGGGTAATAGTTAGCATCATTATGTGTGACATAGCTAAGGATAGCCTCTCGCACCAGCGGAGAGGTGCCGTACGGATTTTCATTGGCAGACAAACGCACCAATCGGTCCACACCGAGGCGTTCCTTTACCGCCGCAGCGGGCTCCTCAGGTATATAAGGTTTTAACGTGCGAATTATCTCTTTCATAAGCTATCCTTTCTATCTATTTTCTTAAAATGCACATTATAAATTCGTAATCTCTGGGCGATCCGTAGTTTTGCTTACTACTCCTTCACGGCTAGCAAGTTCTGCCTCGATAGCTTCGTAAGGAATATTTTTCTCTGCTAATAATACGAGCAAATGATACAACACATCTGCTGTTTCATAAATTAGTTCTTGAGGGTTTTTATTCTTTGCAGCGATTACAACCTCTGTTGCCTCTTCGCCTACCTTTTTCAAGATTTTATCGAGCCCTTTATCAAATAAATAGTTTGTATAAGAACCTTCCTTTGGCTGTGCCTTGCGATTCTTAATAATTTCGTATAATTCGTTCAATGTTTGCTGTGCCATGTTTAACTCCAATCTACATCATTAAAGAAACAGCTCGTGCGCCCCGTGTGACACGCAGGACCTTCCGGCTTAACTTGAATGAGCAAGGTATCTCCGTCACAATCGAGGGCCATGCTCACCACATGCTGCACATTGCCGCTGGTACCGCCCTTATGCCATAGCTCCTGACGAGAACGAGACCAGAACCACGTTTCTTTGGTTTCTAGTGTTTTGTGAAAGCTTTCTTCGTTCATCCACGCCACCATGAGAACATCCTTAGTCGCTGCATCTTGCACAACGGTTGGCAATAAGCCATTTCCCTTTTCAAAATCTGGTTTCATATGTATATCCTTTGTTGAAAGTTATAATTTCTTTACCATACTCTAATGATTTAAAATACTTTTTTCGTACAGTCTTTTATCGTACAGTAATGCCGTGAGCTCGTAGCTCTTCTTTAAGATCTGGGATTTTAATTTCTCCAAAGTGGAAGATAGATGCCGCTAAGGCGCCTGTAACACCTGTTTGTTCAAAGAGGTCTATAAAGTCCTGCACCTT
>URZS01000073.1 GCA_900552445.1 uncultured Veillonella sp.
AAGGTGATAGAAACTGAAGGTGTAGACGGTACAAAGGTTACTTTCAAAGGCAGTGACAACATGGTCTACCTTGCATCGTGGATAAAAGATGGACAAAATCACTCGTTAGATTTTTATCGTCCCGTTACAAGAGATGTGGCGAAGGCTATTATCCATAATATTGTTGAAGAAATATCACATACAAAATAAATGTGTTTTTAATAATTTTTATGTTACGTGAAGGAGATTATACAGATGGTTAAAAAATTTCTATTAATGGCAGTTGCCTGTGCGTGTGTAGGTTCTTATACTGTAGCTGGTGCTCAAGAAACTTTTGATGTACCACCTGATCCAGCTAAGCCTATGGTAGCAGAACAGGCAACGCCTATAGTTGGCATGCCAAATCCTATACATGAATTTAGCACTATTGATGAAGCCGCTAAATACATGAATATTATGCCTCATCTACCTAAAGTATTACCTGTAGGCTATAATATTGAGTCTGTAAGCACAATCAATAAAGATGTTTTGCAAGTTGTGTATGTTTACCAAGTTGGGGAAGATGCAACTCGTAATCAAGCAGCAGGCAAACGCATTATTTATCGCGTAGCTAATACGACAGGCGATATCAGTGGTGATCATAAGGATTATCGCGTTACAGCTACTGAAAAAGTAAACGGTACAAAGGTTACTTTCAAAGGTGGCAACAAAATGGTATACCTCGCAGGTTGGACGAAAGATGGTCAAACTCATGCGATGTACTTTGAACGCCCTGTAACTCGCGATATGGCAAAAGCGATCATTGCTAACACTGTAGCACCTACAGCACATACAGCATATACAAAATAATATAACAGTCCAGCCTAGTGGGATAGGCATGCGAGCTGTGGTGAAGCACTCGCATGGACACTGTAAGGGTTATATAAGAAGCGGCTCCTCTCATGAGGGGCCGTTTTAGTATATATGCTAAAATTTCATAATGAAAATCATTCTAATATATACATAGGGGTATATCTAAAAATAAGAATCATTGTTATAATATAATATGGTTATTATTTGATGAAGAAGGCAGGTGATGTATTGTATCGATTAATACTACAGCGTTTGGCAGGTATTGTAGGTATTTTATTGGTTGTTACCATCGGTACATTTGTATTGATAAAATTATCTCCTATTGATCCCGTGTCGATGAAGTTTAATCTTCTAGGAGCTACACCAGATCCAGTTGTAGTTGCACAGATACGAGAGCAGTTGGGGCTCAATGATCCTTGGTGGCAGCAATACTTACGTTGGTTAGGTCAAATTGTACAAGGGGACTTTGGTGAGTCCATTCTGTACGCTTTACCAGTAGCGACCATTCTTGGTGGCGCCTTGCCTAATACCTTAGGGCTCGTATCTTTATCTCTTGTTATGGGGATAGTGGTGACCATACCGCTCGGTATGTTATCTGCAAAGTATCAAGACACATGGATTGATCATGGGGTTCGTCTCGTTACATTCTTAGCGTTAGCAATCCCTAGCTTCTGGGTCGGTTTATTATTACTGTACTTATTCGGTGTTAAGTTACAGTTAGTGTCAGTAACAAATACCACTGGCTTTTCTGCCTATGTTCTGCCCGCGGTAACCCTTGCTTTATGGATATGTGGCCTCTACATTCGTCGATTGCGCAATGCTATTTTAGAAGTGTCGCGACAGCCCTTTGTACAGGGGGCGCGAGCATTAGGCTTGCCAGAATGGATGGTCTACACCCGTTACATATTCCCTCATGTAGGACTTATGTTGTTGCCTATGATGGGGGTAACGATGGGCGCTATGCTAGGTGGATCTGCCGTTATTGAAACGGTATTCGCCATAAAAGGTATTGGTTACATGATGGTACAAGGCATTATGGCTCGCGATTATGTATTGATGCAAGGTTATATCATTTGGATTACTATGGTGTTCATCGTGATTAATATTATCATTGATGTATTGAGTGTTTGGCTGAATCCGAAGCGAAGAGCCGCTATAAAAGGAGGCTCCTATGAGTAGACGAAAGCCTTATACTTTATATGCAATGTTGGTATTATCCGCTTTGTGGATTGTATTTTTCCTGTGTGCTCCGTATATAGCACCCTTTGATCCTGAAACGACGAGTGTTGCGGACCGCTTACAAGATATTAGTAGTACCCATCTATTAGGGACTGACCAACTCGGTCGTGATGTGTGGTCTCGTATTCTATACGGTGGTAAAGCCTCTTTAGGGATTGCTTTCACCATCATTGGCATTAGTGGGGCCATCGGTATCGTTATTGGTGGATTAGCAGGATTCTCTACACCTCGCGTTGACCGTTGGTTATCTCGTTTAATCGATTTAGTACTTGGCTTCCCGAACATGGTCATTGCCATTGCTTTCGTTGGTATCATGGGACCGAGCATTACGAATGTCATCATTTCCCTGTGCATTACGAAATGGGCGGAATATGCCCGTATCACGAGAGGCCTCGTACAGATTGAACGCCACGCAGAGTATATTACCTTTGCTCGCATGTCAGGTGCTTCAAATCTACGAATTCTGTGGCGCTATATTCTGCCGAATGTATTGCCACCGTTGGTGATTGTTATTATTCAACATCTAGGGGATGCCATCATTTTGGTAGCCAGTTTCTCGCTCATTGGCATCGGTGTGCAACCGCCGGATCCGGAGTGGGGCGCTATCTTGTTGAGTTCCCGAGATTTCTTACAAACGGCGCCGTGGCTGTTAATTTACCCAGGGCTCGCCATTTTCATTACTGTTGTTTTATTTAACTATATTGGCGATGCGTTGCGCGATGCCCTCGATGTATCTCGTTAACCGTGCTGTGTATAGATTTTTTATGGTGAAAGCCTCGACGAGGCGTTGTATTTTAAAGGAGACATTATGAAACGTTGGTTGTTAGCATGTTTGTCCATGCTATGTATGGTAGCTCTCCTGGTCGGCTGTGGCAATGATAATGCTAAAGACAGCAAACAAGGGAAGCATATGAATGTTGGTTTGTATTGGTTTGGTGAAACATTAGATCCAACTCACGAATGGGATGCGTGGACATTGACTCGTATCGGCGCTGGTGAAACATTGGCAACGGTAACACCAGATATGAAATTTACTCCACAATTAGCAGACTCTTGGGAAAATGTGGACCCTACAACATGGAAATTCCACATCCGTGAAAATGTTAAATTCCACAATGGCACTCCAATGACGCCTCAAAAGGTAAAAGAGTCCATCGAGTATACGATGAAACAAAGTGCTCGTTCCGCTAAAGCAGTTAAAATCGAGTCCATCACAGTAGATGGTCAAAACTTGATTATTAAAACTACAGAGCCTAATGGTTCCTTGTTATCCAGCTTGACTGAACCTGCTTTCGTTATCATGGATACTGCAGACCTTAAAGATGTAGCATCTAAACCAGTTCTTACAGGCCCTTACAAAATCACTAATTTCAAAAAAGGTGAAACAATTGAACTCGTTGCCTTCGCAGATTACTGGGGCGGTAAACCAGCTCTTGATTCTGTAACTGTAAAAGACATCGAAGATAACAACAAACGCGCTATGGCATTGCAATCTAAAGATGTTGATGTAATCCAAAAAGTGGACTCTGCTAACCGTAGCTTGTTCAAAGATGGCTTCAATATTCAAGACGTTGCAGGCGTTCGTGTGCTCATGTTGAAATTGAACCATACAGAAGCATCTCCATTGCATGACAAAGCTGTACGCTCCGCTATTGCTCATATTATTAACTACGATTCTATGGCGAAAATCATTGGTAATGGTGCGAAACCAGGTGCGGCTCCATTCCCACCATCTGCTAATTTAGGTTTTGATTCTATCGCTAATAAACCGATGACAGATGTAGCGAAAGCTGACCAAATCTTGACTCAAGCTGGCTATGCTAAAAATGCAAATGGCATCTATGCTAAAGATGGTAAAGAATTGGCTCTAACTCTTGCTATTTGGGGTAAAGACACAAGCTTATACGAAGAAATTCAACAAGAATTGAAACAAGCTGGCATTGCAGTAACTCTTAAGAAATTACAAGGCCCTGGTGAAGTAGACACACTTGGTACAGATGGTTTTGATTTAGTAGAACGTGCTGTAGTTACTATGTCTACAAATGACCCGTACTGGTACCTCAGCTTGTTCTACAAAACTGGTGCGAAAGCAAATGTTGGTGCTTACTCCAACCCTCAAGTGGATGCATTAATTGAGCAATTGTCCGTAACATTTGATCAAAATGCACGTGCTAACGAAGCTAAACAAGCGCAACAATTGCTAGTTGATGACGTAGCAGATATCTACTTGATGTATCCAAGTGCAACTGTTGTATCTACTACAAAAGTTAAAAATGTACCAGTACATCCAATCGATTACTACTTATTAACAAAGGATTCTACTATTGAATAAATCTGATTGTATCGTATTTGATAAGGTTACAATTTCATATGGTGCGGAGCAAGCGGTGCGCGATGTATCCTTCTCCGTGCCCAATGGTGAGGTCTTTGCCATCGTTGGTGAAAGTGGCTCTGGTAAATCTACGTTAGTTCGTGCCGCCTTTGGCATGTTGAAACAAGCTAACATTAGCGGCCAAATTTTGCTAAACGGAACCGATATTTCTACATTGAGTGATGGTGATTGGCGACAATTGCGGGGTACAAAGATTTCCATGATCTTTCAAAATCCCAGCGCCTATCTAAACCCAAATCGAACCGTAGAAAATCACTTCAAAGATTTATTTCGTGCCCATGGTGAAAGCTATGATGTAAGTCGCGTTATAGATATGCTTAATCTCGTTCACTTAACCGATGGAGAGCGTATCTTGCAGTCCTATCCGTTTCAGTTGAGCGGTGGTATGCAACAACGGTTAGCAATAGCCTTAAGCCTCATCTTGAAGCCTAGTATCGTATTTGCTGACGAACCGACTAGCGCCTTAGATATGCTCGTGCAAGCCTCTGTATTGGACCTTATGAAAGAGGTAACACAGGCTCTTGGGGCAACGGTGATTATTGTAACCCATAATATCAAGGCCGCTGCTCGCATTGCCAATAGCATTGGGGTTATGAATAAGGGGCAACTCGTTGAAGTGGGATCCTCCGAAGAGGTCATGGCCCATCCAAAGGATGAGTATACTCGTATCTTGTTAGATTCCGTAACGAAAGTGGTGTAGTATGATTCAACTCGAGAAAATCTGTAAACAATATACGAACCACCATCATACAGTCCATGCCGTTGATAACGTATCCTTTTCCGTGGCTCCCAATGAACGAGTAGGCATTGCAGGTGGCAGTGGTTCTGGTAAAAGTACTCTCCTTAGACTGATTGCTATGTTAGAAAAACCTACCTCTGGGAGTCTGCGACTCTTTGGTGAAGACGTAACATCCATTCAAAACCATACAGAAATATATCGTTCCATGCAGATGATGTTTCAAAATCCCTTGGCGGTGATTCCTCCAAGGATGAACTTAGAATCATTTCTTTTAGAGCCGTATATTAACTATGGTCTCATGGATATAGCGGCAGCAAAGGACGATATCCGCAAATGGATACAACGGGTAGACTTACCGGAACATACGGTTTATAAATACCCTCACGAAGTCAGCGGTGGTCAACTGCAACGTGTTGTATTAGCACGGATCATGCTGATGAATCCTAAATTAGTACTCTTTGACGAACCTACATCAGCTCTTGATGCGGTGAATCAAAAGTTGGTGCTAGACCTCCTACAAAAACTATATACGGAACAACCCTTCGGCTACGTATTTGTCAGCCATGACATCGGACTATTACAAGCCGTAACAGACCGAATTATCGTCATGAAAGACGGACAAATCGTAGAAACCATCGAATCAAAACGACTCAAAGAAGCGGTACATCCATATACACAAGCACTTGTGGAAGCGAGTGAGTAGAAAAAAGAGCCCCTGTTTGAAACAGGGGCCTTTTTATATGCAAAAGTGGATATCTACAATGTGTAGATATCCACTCAATAGATA
The DNA here is from genome assembly GCA_900552445.1 of uncultured Veillonella sp. Classification (GTDB taxonomy): domain Bacteria; phylum Bacillota; class Negativicutes; order Veillonellales; family Veillonellaceae; genus Veillonella. The sequence continues at coordinate 5,989 of URZS01000073.1, forward strand.
ATATGTAGTTTATATGATTATTCAATTTCTGCTTTTAAATCGATAATGTTTTTACATGCTATGCAGCCAGGGCAGTCACAGAATTCAGCGCCTTCAGCTTTGATGTCTTTAGCGTGTTGTAATAGGTTACCTGCGCCATCT
>URZS01000074.1 GCA_900552445.1 uncultured Veillonella sp.
TTTTGTGCCAGCTTTATCAATGCGCGTAGTATCTATAAAGATAAGACCCGCCATGATAGCAGCTTTTGCTTTTTCTCTGCTTTCAAAAAGTCCTCGATTGACAAGGAGTATATCTAACCGTTCTTTACTGCTCATAGTACACCATTATAAATATAATAAAACTGAATATAGGCTACGAGAATACCAAGAATTAAGCCACCAAATACCTCAACTGGCGTATGTCCTAATAGCTCTTTTAGCGCCTCTTTACGAGTTATTTGAACAGGAATATTTTTCTTCGTAAAATATTCTACAATTTGATTAAGTATTTGAGCTTGTTTTCCTGCCTCTAATCGAACACCAGATGCATCGTACATAACAACTATAGAGAATACTAAGGACAAGATAAAGAGATCTGATACACCGCTTTTAAGGTAAATAGCCGTAGTAGTAGCAATGACAAAAGATGTATGGGAACTAGGGAATCCACCAGAGCCTACAAGGCGTTCTGGGCGAAATTTACCATGTCTTACTAGGTGCCATACGAATTTGATAGCTTGAGCAGTAAACCAACCCCAGAAAGCGGCTTGCGCTATATAGTTATGTGCTATTTGTGGTAATATATCAATCATTCTTTGTACCTTCTATAGGTAATGCTTATTAATTCGTACGTTTTAAAAGATAATCAATTAATGCTGCCAATATAGATGTATCATAAGAAACGGAGTTTAATGCATCGTGAGCCTGCTTACCTACTGAAGCGGCTTGCTCTTTTGCTCCCTCTAAACCTAGTAAAGATACATAAGTAGATTTATGTTGGCGAATATCACTACCAGGAGTTTTTCCTAATTCTTCGATTGTACCTGTTACATCTAGAATATCATCAGTAATTTGGAATAACAATCCTAAACAATTAGCATATTCCATTAACGCTGTTCTCGTAGTAGTATCTGCATTGCCTAAAATGAGACCTAACTCTACAGAAGCATTAAATAAAGCGCCCGTTTTGCCGCGATGTAGAACTTTTAATTCTTCTAATGGAATGTGCTTATCTTCGCTAAGCATATCAAAGGCTTGACCGCCGACCATACCTTCTGGGCCTGCAGCAATTGCCACACATTGTATAGCATCGAGTTTATCTTGAGCAGAGGCCTTATTATTAGCGGTCATTAATTGAAAGGCATACGTCAATAAACCATCGCCCGCTAAAATAGCTAAACCTTCACCATAAACTTTATGATTTGTTAAATTACCTCTACGATAATCATCATTATCCATGGCCGGTAAATCATCATGTACTAAGGAATACGTATGGATACACTCCATTGCACATAGAAACTCTTTATAATCAGCAGGATCTTTATGAAGCATTTCTAATACAGCTTTAGATAAGATTGGTCGGATTCGTTTACCACCTTGCATTAAGCTGTAATTCATGGATTCATACAGAGGTTTAAATTCTTGATTTGGACTAGTTAATACCTCATCTAACCATTGTTCAATATTTTGTTTGCTAGACGCTAAATAATCTTTGAACATAGAATCTCCTTATTCGCTGATGCGGACTTCTTCGATAATTTGTTGTACCTCAGCTTCAACGGAATCAAGCATTTCTGCACATTCCTTAACTAAGGTTAGCCCTTTTTTATATTGATTTAAAAGTTCAGAGATGGTTATATCACCATCGTCTAACTGCTTAACAATATCTTCTAAGGCTTTATATTTTTTCTCATAACTTTTTAGTGATGCGGCCATCTTTGTGCGCCTCCTTTACCGTGGCAGTAACATAACCATCTGCTAATGTAACTCGTATATCATCATTCGCTTGCAATTGGGACACCGAAGTTATAGGTTCATTATTATGCTCTACCTTGGCGAACCCTTTAACCATCATTTGTAATGGATTTAAAGACTCTAACTGTTGGGCTAATAATGCTAAACTATGCTTCTCAGTATTACATCTCTCTTTAGTAACATTAGTTAATGTCTGTGAAAGTTCTTGTAAATATGATTTTTGCTTATGTAAAAATTGAAGTGCTGGTATACCGAGTCTGCGATTAAAGAGTAATGTCAAATCTGTTCGTTTTTGTTGTAGTGTATAACGTATATATTCGTGTAAATACTCTTCTTTTTCTGTTAACTGATCTTGCAATGTAGTAAGTGGCAAGACCGCCATCTCTGCAGCATGACTCGGCGTAGCACCGCGTGCATCTGCCACATAATCACATAAGGTGTAATCAGTTTCATGTCCTACAGCAGAAATAACAGGCGTGTTAGCATTATAAATAGCTTCTACAACAGCTCTATCATTGAAGCACCACAAGTCCTCCATAGAACCGCCACCACGACCAACGATAATAACATCTACATCAGGATCTGCATCAGCAGTAGCAATACCTTTGGCAATAATGGGTCCCGCAGTATTACCTTGTACAGGAACAGAGAATAATTTAAATTGAACTAATGGGTTACGTCGCTCGCTGACATGCAAAATATCATGTAATACGGCACCTGATTGAGACGTGACAATACCAATGCAACTCGCCATATACGGCAAACTTTGTTTGTGCCCATCATCAAAGTATCCTAAAGCAGTTAATTCGCGTTTTAACGCATCAAATTCGAGCTGTAACGGACTTTTAGAACCTATTTGCATATCAGATGCAATGAGATTTAAACGGCCCATTTTATTGTAAAAATTGACAGATGCTTTTACAGTTACTAATAAACCATTTTGAATGGCATTAGCTAACCCTTTTTGCATAACAGTGCTAGACCACATGGTTACATCAATGGCAGACTCCTCATCTTTCAAAGAAAAATACATGTGTCCACTACTATGACGTTTAGCATTGATGATAGTACCGCTAACATAAACATTTTTTAGTAGATATTCCCTATCTAGGGTGCGCTTTATGAGATTGTTCAATTGTGTAATGGTTAATACATTCACGATGATCCTCTAGATTCTTGTAAATAAGCAGCGCCAAAAGCATTGCCTGTAGCATTATCAACAGAATATTGTGGCTGCGCCACATGCAATGTCATACGATTCCGTTTACAATAGGCTTCCATTCTCTTACGAAGTAAACTATTGCTCATCACACCACCTACAGCGATAAGTGTATGAACTGGTTTTTCTTTAATATGATAGGCAATCATTTTTTCTAAAGCATTTCCCATAGAAGTAAAAACAGCTCTAGCTAAATTTGATTTATCCATATCACTCATGGTTTCATTTATACGTCGCATAGCTGCGCTGCAAGGACCGGCAAAACTAATCCATCCATCTTTCATAGATGATGGTAATGGATCATATTCTGTAGTTTGTAATGCTAATGCCTCTAAATGTTTACCTGCAGGAAAGGGTAAGCCCATAGCGACACCGATGCGATCAACATATTGACCACCTTGCAAATCCTTAGAACCGCCAATGATATGAGATTCAAAAATTCCTTCACCTTGATAATGGCAATAGACTAACTCTGTAGTACCACCTGATAAATGTAAGGCCAAAAATGGCTCAGTCGGAATACGTTCTAAATCTCTCAGTGCTGCTAAAATATGATTTTCTTGGTGCGCAAAAATATGTAAAGGTACATTTAAAATATGACTCAATATTTCCCCTTGGCCTAAACCAACCATAAAGGCGGGCATATAAGAATTTTCCTCACGTCGTGGAAAGCCACTAACACCGATACCGCTAATTGGTACTTGAGGTAACTCTAACATTAGCTTAGGCAATGCCTTTGTATGCTGAAAGACCATATTTGATTGTTGTAGTCCTCGCTCACCAGGTTTAACCTCTAACAGTTTACGTGCCTCTCCTACTATGTGAAAGTCACTATCTATAATGGCACAACTCGTGGTATAGCAACTGGTATCAATGCCTAAGTAATATCGTTTCATTATCTACTCTTGTTATATGCATCTAAGATGGCATTAATTAATTTATAAGAAGCATCAGAACCAAATTCTTTTGCTAACTGGATGGCTTCATTAATGGCAATGGATGGTTCTAATGGTTCTACTTCATTAGTCATTTCCCATACAGCAATACGTAATATAGCGCGATCAACTTTATCTAGATTTGCTACTTTACGAGATTTACAGAATGGTTGTAAATCTGCATCTATTTTCTCAGCTGTTGCTATTACACCTTGAATAATACTATTGGCATATGCTTTATCCATAGCTTTTTGAATATGACCTTCAGGAAATTGAACATCATTTTGATCATTATGAAATTCATTAGCATATAACATTTGGAATGCGTATTTACGTGCTTCTCGTCGATTTCGCTTAGTTACCATGTAAAACTGGCTCCTTTTCTTTTACAATACCTTCAATATGCACATCAACCTTTACATGATCTAGGTCAAGCATATTTTTTAAGGTTTGTTTGATTTCTAATTGTAATTGTTTAGATAATTCAATGAGATTATATCCGTACAATGCTTTAATATAAATATTTATTTCAATAAAGCCTTTACGATGTTTTACGTTAATACCAGGTAGACTGCGTTGCCCAAAAGCATGAGTAATACCTTCTACTAACTCATCGTAAAAGCGTGGGCTTAAAGAATGAATACCAGGAATTGTACTTAAAGTTTTGGTAGCTACATCAATGATGACAGAATCGGCAATATCAATAGTATCCGTATCTAAGCCATAATTTAATTGATTGTCTGAGCTCATATAGATACCTCCTATGGTAGTTGTGGCGTAACTAAATCATCAAAAATGATATCTTGTACAACTACATCAATGGTTTGAACCTCAATTTCTGTGTAAGATACTAAGGCTGTCTTAATTCGTTCTTGTAGCCTTAAAGCTACGTCTGGAATACGGTATCCATATTGAATGCATACATAGAGTGTAACAGAGATAGCCCCTTCATCGTTAAAGGAAATCTTTACACCTTCATGATCAGACTTAAGTCCAAAAAATGTATTAACTCCATCATTAAAGGTGGAGCTCATATGATGTATACCCTTTGTTTCAAGTGCTGCCATTGTAACAATTGTAGCGTATACATCTTCATTAATCTTAATTTTACCCGACTCTAGTTCAGTATTTTTCTTTGTCATACTGGCCTCTTTCAAAAATAAGCACTTGTCCCTATATATAATTACATAGACGACAAGTGCTTACAGTGCAAATGTTACGATATATGGGAATAAGATTCCATGAAAAGATCTAGTCCCAATACATATCAATGAGTATTAGGCACGTTCGATGTATTGACCTGTACGAGTATCAATACGAAGTACATCGTCAACTTCAATGAAGAGAGGTACTTTTACAGTGTAGCCTGTTTCTAATACAGCTGGTTTGTTGCCACCAGTTGCAGTATCGCCACGGATACCAGGATCTGTTTCAACTACGCGAAGCTCTACAGCTACAGGCAAGTCGAGACCGATTACGATACCTTGGAAGAACATAATGGATACTTCCATATTTTCAAGAAGGAAGTTTTTAGCTTCGCCTAATTGTTCAAGGCTAAGTTCAACTTGATCATAAGTTTCGTTATCCATGAATGTATAAGCGCCGTCAGACTCATATAAGTATTGCATACGACGACGATCAACATGTGCTTTAGGCACTTTTTCACCTGCATTGAATGTACGCTCTACTACAGAACCAGTTTGCAAGTTTTTCATTTTAGTACGTACGAATGCAGCACCTTTACCTGGTTTAACGTGTTGGAAATCTACTACTTGCCATACATTACCGTCGATTTCAACGGTTACACCTGGGCGAAAATCATTACTGGAAATCATCTAACTCTTCTCCTTCTAAATACTTATTTCAATTAACTCTTTTGGACTATGTGTCAACACCTCATAGCCGTCAGATTTGACGATGACACTATCCTCTATTCTCAATCCGATAGTACCGGTAATATAAATACCTGGTTCCACCGTGATGATCATATTTTCTGTAAATACCGTATCGGATTTAGTATTGGCTACTGGTTCTTCGTGAATTTCAAGGCCTAAGCCATGACCAGTACCGTGATTAAATTCCTTGGTATATCCATGCTCTTTAATATAATCACGACAAATTGCATCTAGTTCTTTACCAGTAAT
>URZS01000075.1 GCA_900552445.1 uncultured Veillonella sp.
CTGTAGAAAACTTCATTCGTACAGCTAAATCCACAATTACTGGTGAAAATGTACGTGCATTATCTTTCAGAAAAGAATTGAAAGAAAAAATGGATGAATTGTCCTTTGACACATCTTATGCACAACGTTATGTAAATGAAGGTTTCTCTGGTGGTGAACGCAAGAAAAATGAAATTCTTCAAATGTCCATTTTGAATCCTAAATTGGCTATTCTTGATGAAACTGACTCTGGTCTTGACGTAGATGCGGTTCGTATTGTGTCTGAAGGTGTACAACGTTTCCACAACGAAGAAAACGCTGTATTAATCATTACTCACCACAACCAAATCTTACAAAAATTGAACCCTGACTATGTTCATGTACTGATCAACGGTAAAATCGTTAAAACTGGTGATGCTTCTCTTGTACGTGAAATCGAAGAAAAAGGTTACGACGCATACAAAGCATTAGCATAGGAGGCACAATGGAAGAAAGAAAGAAAACCCAAGTCGCGGATATGGACCGTGGTGTCTACGACATTAAGAATGACTTTGAATATTCTTATATCGCTGATGCTGGTTTAACTGAAGACATTATCCGTGAGATTTGGTCTAATAAAAATGAACCAGAATGGATGCTAGAGTTTCGTTTGAAATCTTTAGAAATCTATAATCGTATGGGCATTCCTAACTGGATCCCTGATATTTCTGGCTTAGATATGGCTAATATCCATACTTATGTTAAGCCAAAAGTAGATATGAAAGAAAACTGGGACGAAGTTCCAGAAGAAATTAAAAGCACTTTTGACCGTTTAGGTATTCCAGAAGCGGAAAAAACATCTTTAGCTGGTGTTGGTGCTCAGTATGACTCTGAAGTTGTTTATCACAGTATTCAAGAAGATCTTGTAAAACAAGGTGTTATCTATACTGATATTGAAACAGCTCTTCATGAGCATGAAGAAATCGTTAAAAAATACTGGATGACATTGATTCCTCCTACTGACCATAAATGGGCAGCTCTTCATGGTGCTGTTTGGTCTGGTGGTTCCTTCGTATATGTTCCAGCAGGCGTACAAGTAGATATTCCATTGCAATCCTACTTCCGCTTGAATGCACCAGGTGCTGGTCAGTTCGAACATACGATGATCATCGTAGAAGAAGGTGCTAAATTGCACTTTATCGAAGGTTGTTCCGCTCCTAAATATGACGTATCTAACCTTCATGCAGGTGCCGTTGAATTGTTCGTAAAAGATAATGCTACATTGCGTTATTCTACAATTGAAAACTGGTCCAAAAATATGTACAACCTTAATACAAAACGTTGTGTTGTAGGTAAAGGTGGTACTATTGAGTGGGTATCTGGTTCCTTCGGTTCCAAAGTATCTTGCTTGTATCCAATGAGTATCCTTAACGGTGAAGGTGCACATGCTGAATTTACAGGTGTAACATTTGCTGGTGAAGGCCAATTCCTTGATACAGGTTGTAAAGTGGTTCACAACGCACCATATACAACAAGTAATGTAAACTCTAAATCTATTTCTAAATCCGGTGGCGCAGCTATCTATCGTGGTCTTTTGAAAATTGGTCCTAATGCTGAGCATTCAAAAGCAACAGTTTCTTGTGAATCCTTGATGCTTGATGATGAGTCTCAATCCGATACAATTCCAGCAATTATTGTTGAAAACGATAATGTGGACTTAGGTCATGAAGCAAAAATCGGTCGTATTTCTGACGAAGCGATTTTCTATCTCATGACTCGTGGTATTAGTGAAGAAGAAGCTCGTGCTATGCTTGTTCGTGGCTTCGTAGAGCCAATCTCTAAAGAATTGCCACTTGAATATGCAGTAGAAATGAACAACCTAATCAATCTTGAATTAGAAGGTTCTATCGGTTAAGGAGGAATTATGAGCGAATTACTATTTAATGAACTCCCTAGACCGACGTTCAGATGGTTACGTGTTAACCATACTGTAGGCTCTCTAGTTGGAGAAGATACAGCAGTACAATCTATCGCTGTGGAAGCGAATGAAAATATACTTTCACCATTGCCTGTAGGCACAGCATTATTAGAAGGCAAATATGAAGGCGCTAATAAAGAAGCTGTTCAAGGTTTGGTGGAAAAAGCAGAAGGTTACGCTATTAACGTTCCTGCAAATGCAAAAGAAGTTGTAGGTATCCGCATAGATGCTACAGCTCGCGTAGCAAATCGATTCCAATTTATCGTTGGTGAAGGTGCTGAACTAGAAGTTCAATTTTTTGTGACTGGTTCTGGTGATGCAGTAACTAATGTAAGCTACCTTAACGAATATGATGTTAAAGCAACTGGTAAAGTTGTAGTGAAAAAGGTAAATCTTTTACCTGAACATGTACAACATATCGAGCATCGATACACTAAATTAGAAGATAACGCTGATGTTGAATATATCAATATCGAAATCGGTGGTAGCGAAAATATCTTGAACTACTATCATGATTTAGTAGGTAAAGAATCTCACATTATTCACGACATTGCTTATCTTGGTAATAAAGAGCAAAAATTCGATATTTCTATGATTATGAGTCATGGCGGCAAAAAATCTGTCAGCGATATTCATAACTTAGGTGCTCTTAGTGGCAATGCTAAAAAATCCTTCCGTGGTACCCTTGATTTCCTACATGGTGCAACTGCATCTGAAGGTGCGGAAGAAGATACTTGCTTGTTGTTAGACCCTACTGTAAAATCTATTTCTTTGCCACTCTTGTTGTGTAAAGAGGACAATGTAGTAGGTAACCATGCAGCAAGTGCAGGCCAAATTGATCATAATAAATTGTTCTACCTCATGAGCCGTGGCTTTAGTGAAGTAGAAGCTAAACATATTATCGTTGAATCTATGATTCGTCCTATTATTGATCGCATTGGTGATGAAACGATTGAAGAAGCAGCATTAGCAGCTGTACGTAATAAGATTTAAAGAGGCGTTTTATGAGACCTATTGCAGAAGCATATAAAGATTTTCCTATATTACATAAAGAGCATAATGGGCACCGCGTTATCTATTTAGATAGCGGTGCGACTGCGCAAATCCCTCAAGTTGTAGTGGATCGTGTAGTAGAGCATATGACTCAGCACAATGGTAATCCACATCGTGGTTCCCATGTTTTGGCTATTGAAGCTTCTGAAGCATATGAAAACGCTCGTGATCGTGTAGTGGAATTTATCAATGCCCGTGAGCGAGAAGAGGTTGTATTTACACGTAATACGACAGAATCTATGAATTTAATTGCCCATAGCTATGGTCTTAATAACCTTAAAGCAGGCGATAAAATCATTATTACTGTAGCTGAACATCATGCAAACCTTGTTACATGGCAATACGTAGCAGAGCAAACAGGGGCAACCTTAGAATACATGTATCTTGATGAACATGGGCACTTAAAAGCTGGTGAAATCAATAAAATTGATGAAACTACTAAGATCGTTGCTTTTGCGCACATTAGTAATGTTTTGGGCATGGAGTTCCCTGTAAAAGAATTGACAGAAAAAGCACACTCTGTTGGTGCTGTTGTCGTTCTTGATGGTGCTCAATCTACGCCTCATAAAAAAATTGACGTTCAAGAACTTGATTGTGATTTCTTTGTATTCTCTGGCCATAAAATGTGTGCATCCCAAGGTATCGGTGTGCTCTATGGTAAAAGAGAATTATTAGAAGCAATGCCTCCATTCTTATTGGGGGGCGATATGATTGAATATGTAAAAGAACAATCTGCTACGTTCAATGAGTTGCCATACAAATTTGAAGCTGGTACACCTAATGCAGATGGTGCTGTTTCCTTACATGCTGCTATCGATTATTTAGAATCCTTTGGTATGGATGCTATTGAAGCGTATGAAGAAGAATTGGTTGCTTATATTTTACCTAAATTGTTAGAGCTACCGCATGTTAATGTAATCGGTTCTACAAATCCGAAAGAGAAGCATGGTGTAATTGCTTTCACTATAGATGATGTACATCCTCACGATGTAGCAACTATCTTAGATGCAAAAGGCATTTGTGTGCGCTCTGGTCACCACTGTGCGCAACCATTAGGTGCATTCTACAATGTATCTGCATCTACTCGTTTAAGTATGTACTTGTACACTCGTAAGGAAGACCTTGATGCCTTCCTCGAAGTATTGAAGACTGTTCGTTCAGTCATGGGCTTTAAAGATTAGGAGATTACCATCAATGGAAATGGATCAACTATATACGGAACTTATTTTGGAACATAACCAAGATAAACGTAATAAACATGAGTTAACTGAATTCACAACTTCTGAACATGGTCATAACCCTAGTTGTGGTGATGATTTAACATTACAACTTAATGTAGTAGATGGCATTGTAAAAGATGCAGCATATACTGGTTCTGGTTGTGCTATTAGCCAAGCTTCTGCATCTATGATGATTGATATTATCAAAGGTAAATCTGTAGAGGAAGCTCTACGCTTGGTTGAAGTTTTCTTAGGTATGATTAAAAAAGAGATTACTGATGAAAACGAGTTAGAACAATTAGAAGATGCTATGGCATTACAAAATATTTCTAACATGCCAGCTCGTGTTAAATGTGCAGTTCTTGCATGGCATACATTAAAAGAGGCTTTAAAGAAGTAATATGAAAAAGACAATATTATTTGACTTAGATGGTACTTTGACAGACTCTCAAGAAGGCATTTTAAAAAGTATTAAGTTTGCCTTAGAACATTTTGGCTATGACATACCTGATGAAGAAACACTACAATTGTTCTTAGGACCACCATTGGTAGATGCCTTCCAAGAACATTGTGGTATGACTTTTGAGCAAGCTGAAGAAACATACTTCAAGTTTCGTGAACGGTATGGAACGATTGGTAAGTTTGAAAATACAGTATATCCAAATATTGTAGACTTATTGGCTAAATGTAAAACTGAACAATATACGATTGCTTTGGCTACGGCAAAGCCAGAACATTATGCTAAGGATATTTTAGATCATTTTGAATTGACACCTTACTTTGATGTAATCGTTGGTGCTAATTATGAAAGTGGATTGTTGCACAAGAAGGAGATTCTTGAAAAAGCTCTTGAACTTTGTGGTAATCCATTAACTGATGAAAATGGTAATCGTATGGCATTCATGGTTGGGGATCGTAAGTATGATGTAGAAGCAGCTAATGAACTTGGCTGTATTTCCGTCGGTGTTACTTATGGTTATGGTACAGAAGCAGAACTAAAAGAAGCTGATGCCGAATATCTCTGTGATGACGTTGATGAAATTGCAGATGTTCTCGATCTTGAAGCATTAATGGTTCGTAGATAAGTAGATAATAACACATAAAAGAGCTAGAGGATTACCTCTAGCTTTTTTGTAAATATGATTTATTAATTTTCTAGTTTGTCATATTGTTTTCTCATAATTTAATATGTAAGAACAACTGTAATTACGATTATAATAAAAGGACTGACCATGAGGTCAGTCCTTTTGTGCTATTTTTTTAAGCCGCTTTTTTTAGCTAATGTTTTAATAACCTTAGCACTTTGTTTTTTCAATTTGCCGCCTGTTTGTTTGAGTTGAATTCTTGTGCGAGATACGCGACCAAGAGTTGTGATTTTAGTTTTACGACGGGGCTTCATATCTCGTTCGTTACCAAAGTCACCACGTTGTACACTCGTTGCTTTTACCTTTTCTGCTCTGAAAGATTTACGCAATGCTTTCATAATTAACGTAAGCGGTAAAGATTGCTCGAAGGAGTACAAATCAACTGCTACATAACCTAATGCAGGATATGTGTGCAATGTAAAGTGAAAGCCTGGTGCAACAGAAAGGAGGGCGATCTCCTCGTCCATAACCTGACAACTGATTTCATCAACATCAAGTTCAGCTAAATCAAATGCAGTAGCTACACTTTCTTGTACAGCCGTAGCGGATGAAATTGCATCTTCGTCACAGGAATATAAATCAATTAACAATTCTTGTCCTAATGCTTCTGCCATAATTACACCTTCTTTCGGAATATAATATCTCATTTATTATACATAGAATTAAAGATTAAGTC
>URZS01000076.1 GCA_900552445.1 uncultured Veillonella sp.
AAGAAGTACTAAAGGCAGCACCTACGGAAAATCTTGCCCCCACCACAACGGCTAAGATTACATTTATCATATGTTGAAACGGAAAAATACGAGCCGGCCCAACAGGAATTGATGTAGTAGATAACACTACGCCTAAGGCCACACATATGCTAGCAATAATCAGTTTTTTCATAATACCTCCAAATATATAAAAACAAGACCACTCCAAATGGAATGGCCTCGTAATAGTTTAGTATTATGTTTCACTCCACTTCCCTCCGCCAGTATTATCTAGATCAGGTCTAGGGTTTTGAATAGTCAATCTCAGCTAAAGCACCCCTAGTGGCAATATATTTTTATACTCTAGTTATAACATCATTATACAATCTATGCAACAAAAGAATTGACGGTTCCCGTACCACCTCGTATAATGAAGCCATAACGGGGTGCTCACAAGAGTGGGCTGAGAGTAAGCTAACGCTTTAACCCATAACCTGATTTGGATAATGCCAACGTAGGGAACATAGAGGATTAATAGCCGAGTTCCTATGAACTCGGCTTTTTCTATGACTTCCTGGCAAGGAGGACGTATGAAAGATACACACATTACACAACCACAGTTCGCCATGATATGGTTTGGTGCCGCTCTATCTATAGCGGAAATTATGACCGGTACCTATCTGGCCCCCTTAGGGCTCACCCAAGGTCTATATGCCATCATACTGGGGCATATCATCGGCGGTATATTACTCTTTGGAGCTGGCCTCATTGGAGGTCGGCTACGGCAAGGCAGTATGAATACTACCGCCTTCAGCTTTGGCCCACTAGGGGCTAAAGGCTTTGCCTTTTTAAATATGCTCCAACTCATCGGCTGGACTAGCATCATGATCTACGATGCTATGCTAGCCTTACAGGAGCTAGCACCCCTATCCCCTATGATTTGGACGATAGCTATCGGAGCGCTTGTCATCCTTTGGCTCTTCATCGGCCTCCACAATACGGGCTATATCCAAGCCATCGTATCTGTTCTATTGCTAGGCCTCACCCTCTACATGGGCGCTCACATGATATCCCAGTGGCCTAGTGAAGCTAGCCTTCTAAGTAGCGGAAACATGAGTTTCATCGCTGCTCTTGAATTATCTATTGCCATGCCACTATCTTGGCTACCTCTCATAAGCGATTATACCCGTGAAAGCAAAAATCCTGTATCCGCATCACTTACAAGTGCTACAGTCTACACTATAACAAGTATCGTTATGTACACCTTAGGTCTTAGTGCCGCTATCTTTGGCGGTGGCGACTCCATCATTACAATCATGATGAATGCAGGCCTTGGCCTTGCTGGCCTCATCGTTATCATCTTCTCTACTGTTACTACAACCTTTATGGACGCTTACTCTGCAGGCGTATCTAGTACGACTATCTATAACGGTGCATCCAGTAAAGGTATAGCCGTCATCGTTACTATCGTGGGCACTATTGCAGCTATTCTCTATCCAATGGATGATATTACAGACTTCCTATACCTCATCGGCTCTGTATTTGCGCCGATGATTGCCATCTTATTGGCGGACTACTTTATCAATCGCCAACAAGTACAAACATTATCGGCTTATCTCGTACGAGGTCTTATTTGGGCCGTATCTGTTGGTTTATACCACTATATGTTACATAGTGAAAGCACAATAGGTGCTACATTACCAGCCTTTACAATGGCATTTGTCGTTACAGCTATCGTTGGATTTATAAGTAAAACAGCACACACATCGGCAGAAATCAAACAGTAACAACAACAAAAACCTAATGTACGTATACTAAATCAATAATAAAGATTATAGTAATGGCGTAATAGAGCAATGGCGTAATAGAGCAATAGCATAATAGCAAAAACACCTTCACAAACAGTCATCATAATGGCTCCCTATTCAAGTTGAATAGCATAATCATATGATAACGTTTATGAAGGTGTTTTATATTTTTGTTAGACTATCTCTTATTTAGGAATTGTAATGATTCCGTTTTCACAGGTCCAGTGTCTGTCTCCTACGCTTTCTGCTTCACTTTCATCATGAGTAACCCATACGCAAGGTACATCCCATTCACGGATGATAGATACGAGGTCCTCACGAACTTGTTTTCTCAAGTTCCAGTCTAGTGCAGATAAAGGCTCATCGAGGAGCAAAATAGTCGGTTTAGAGTAAAGAGCACGCCCAAGTGCAACCCGTTGTTGCTCACCACCAGATAAACTGCCCGCCTTGGTTTTTCGGTATTTCTCTAAGCCTAATCGCTGTAATAGCGTATCACACATATCAGGTGTACCACGTTTACTGTAAGTAATATTATGTTCTACAGACAAGTGAGGAAATACGATATTACCTTGTGGCATATAGCCTACTTGACGGTCTTGCGCAGGTACCCAGATTTTTTTATCTCGATCAACCCACGTCGTTTCATCACATTGAATACTGCCAGTAGTCGGTTTTACGAGGCCCGCGATACATTTGATAAACGTACTTTTACCACTACCGGACTGTCCAGTCAGCACAGTAATGCCAGACGGCAGTGCACCATCGGCTTTCACAGTTACAGAAGGTCTAGCTACAGTAAAGGAAAATGTAATCATAGAACCTCCTAATTATTGTCTGTATGGCGGAACAAGGAGCCTTTTGTAATCAGGTGAATCCCGCTCAGTAACGCCAATGTAAGAACACAAATATAAATAACTAGCTCAAAAGCATCCATGTACTGCCCTGCCTCTACATAGGAGTAGATAGCTAACGGCATAGTACGTGTTACCTTTGGAATATTACCGGCAATCAAGATGGTAGCACCAAACTCGCCCATAGCACGGCAGAACGCTAAAATACTACCTGTTACAATACCTTTCCATGCGAGCGGTACAGATATGGTAAAGAAAATGCGTAACTCTGAAGCACCTAATGTTCGAGCTACATCCTCCATATTATGATCTACGGACTGCAATGCAGAACGTACTGTTTGGTAAAACAGTGGAAATGCAATAACAGAAGAGGCTATGACGGCACCGGAAGCGGCAAAGACGACGCTCATACCATGAGCTTCAAGCCAAGCCCCAAAGGCATAGCCCGGTGTAAATACCATAAGCAGCGCAAAACCAACGACTACAGGAGGTAGTACTAGAGGCAATGTAATAAGGGCATCAAGAATAGCAATGCCGCCCCATTTACAGCGATTCATCCAGTAGCAAGCGGCTAAGCCACTTAGGATAACAATAACGAGGGCAATGCTCGCCACCCACAGCGATAGCCAGAATGGACTCATGCCACTCCCCCTTTCTATATACAACAAGTTTAGGCTATGTACAATATCTATATTGTATCATAAGAAAACGCTAGCCATGAGAGCTAGCGTTTTACCCTTATTTAGAAGTGGAGAAACCGTATTTCTCTAATACTTTTTGGCCCTCTGGGCTCATTACGTATTGGTAAAAGTCTTTTGCCAATGCATTGTCATATTTTTTAATGATACCAATTGGATAGATAACTGGATCATGAGAGTCTGCAGGTGTTACTGCGGAAATTTGAACCGCATCACCTGCTGCAATAGCATCAGTTTTGTAGATAAAGCCTGCATCACCAGCACCTTGGCTAATGGAAGCAGTTACAGCTTTTACATCTTTGGCATATACTACATTAGGCTCTACTTGTTCCCAAACGCCTAATTTTGTTAATACTTGTTTACCATAGTTACCAGCTGGCACTGTTTCAGGATTACCCAATACAATGCGTTTCACAGTAGCAATTTGATCTAACTCAACTTTAGGTTGACCTTTTGGAACTACGAGAACGAGTTCATTTGTAACGAATGGTTTTACATCACTTACCAAGTCTTTTTCTTGTAACATTTTCATATTTTTTTCGTCAGCAGAGATGAATAGGCTAGCTGGTGCACCTTGTTCAATTTGTTGACGCAATGTGCCAGAACCAGCAAAGTTAATAGCAATTTGATCATCTGCTAAATTATGGCTTTTCTTGTAAGCATCAGCCAGTTCTGTAAGAGCCCCTTTCAGACTGGCTGCAGCTTGTACAGTAATCTTTTCAGATGTACTTGGTTTACCTGTTTCTGCTGGTTTGCTTGTATCGTTACCACAGCCTACTAGAAAGGCAAGCATGAAAACGCTCATTAATACTAATAGAATTCGTTTCATAATTCCTCCTGTGCATCCCTCCGGACTCCACACTGTGAAAGCTATGGTCAAACCTTGAGACACCTCGACTAACAAAAAACTAAATATACAATATATTCACATTATACTATAAATCTACAATCTAGGTCGTATGCAAAACGCACATTCTGCATAGGTATTTCTGATGATTATGATTAGTAATTATAATAGATAAATTTTCAACCCTAAAATAATGCATACTATGGTATGATAATACTATAGAGGATAAGGAAGTCCTGAACAGATTTTGAAATGTATCGTAACTGTATAGCAACTGTATATTTACTCTATACAGTTATACAATACGTTAAAACTATGCCCTATTTTAATAAGAAACTCTAGGTGAGATAATGAATTTATTAGTATTAATAGGCCATATCTTTATGAATTCCATGATTCCTATTTTAATACTTATAGGGGTTGGATTTATATTAGATAGAAAATTTAAACTCGATCTATATACGCTGAGTAAGCTGAACTTCTACATATTATTACCTACTTTTATATTTAGAGCTATGTATGAAGCAAAACTTAACTCAGGTACGCTAGAAATTGTATTTGTTGCATTCTGTGTACTCATACTAAACTCCATCCTAGCGGATGTAGTTGGTCGAATGCAGGGTTATGACGTAGCCAAGATTGCAACCTTAAAAAACTGCGTTATGTTTAACAATGTTGGAAATATGGGTGTTGCTCTCGCCATATTTGTCTTTACCAATGTGCCCTACGTCATCGATGGTGCCACCCCCTATGCAAACTTAGGTCTTGTAAGCGTCGTATCCATCATGATTATTCAAACCATCAGCAGTAATACGTATGGATTCTACCAAGCAGGTGCAGGCAGACTCAGCCCACGAGATGCACTAAAAGTTGTGTTCCACATGCCAATGGTATATGCCATTCCAATGGCTCTACTCTGCCAGTTATTACCCTTCGATTTACACGGACTCTTCTTCTTTGCACCACTTAATATCTTCGCCAACGCGTTCGTCGGTGTTGCTATGATTGCCTTAGGTGTACAGATTAATAGAACGCCGTTAAACTTCTTTAAAATTGATGTTATGCTTGCAACGACGTTGCGACTTGTAATAAGCCCAATCATAGCCGCTGTTATGACCATACTGTTCATCAAGTTCTATGGCCCTATGCACCCAATAGCAGCACAAACTATTATCATAACCTATAGCGTACCAACAGCGATTAATATGTCTCTTATTGCAATTGAAATGAAGAACAATCCTGAATATGCTACTCAAATCGTAATGGGCACTACAATTCTATCAGCAGTAACTATGCCACTATTTATTACAATCGCCTATTATCTTTTTCCATTATATTGATACTAGTATACCTATACAAAAAGGAGCCCTTTAAAAAGGCTCCTTTTATTTTGCTTTTAAATGTATAAGTCAATATACTTATTGATCAAATACATGTTATATATTCTTATTTATGAGAAACGTGTTCCATCCCCATTCGAACAAGTCCTTCCACATGATCATCATTTAGAGTATAATACGCTGTTTTTCCATCCTTGCGATAGGTCACAAGACGCGCTTGACGCAACACACGCAATTGGTGGGAAATAGCTGATTGTCCCATCCCCATAGTTTCTGCGATGTGATTTACACACATTTCGTTTTCTAGTAATAATTCTACTATTTTAAGGCGTGTAGGGTCTCCCAAGATTTTAAACAGCTCTGCTAACTTTAGCAATGATTCTTGTTTGTCGCTCATATAGTCCCCCTTAATTTCATTCATATTAGA
>URZS01000077.1 GCA_900552445.1 uncultured Veillonella sp.
AAGAATACGGTATTGAACCTGCTGCTGCAGCTGTAGCTGTTGCTGCTGGTCCTGCAGCTGGTGCTGCTGCCGCAGAAGAAAAAACTTCTTTCGACGTAGTATTGAAGAGCGCTGGTGCAGCTAAACTTCAGGTTGTTAAGGCCGTTAAGGAAGCTTGTGGTCTTGGTTTGAAAGAAGCTAAAGATATTGAAGAATGTTTAAAGTGCTTTAAATGAGTTTTGTTTGTCCATTCTGGACAAACAAAGATGCCCTTAATGTGCATATGGACATTGGTCTATATTGATTGTTATACTATAGGTAAAGTAAGAATTTTCTCACATTATTTATGTGTATATAGAGGCGTGTATGAATAGTATTTTTGATATTATAGGGCCTGTTATGATTGGTCCGTCTAGTTCGCATACAGCGGGAGCTGCGCGGCTAGGTAAGATGGCGCGGTGTATTTTCCGGTCCACTCCTAAAAAGGTAGATTTAACTTTATATGGTTCTTTTGCTAAGACCTATAAAGGTCATGGTACAGATCGTGCTTTGATAGGCGGTTTATTAGGTTATAAAGAGGATGATACGAATATTCGTATCGCTCATGATTTAGCACAAAAAGAGGGGATGGAATATACTTTCATCGAGTCTCCATTAGATGTTGGTCATCCTAACGTGGTTCGTTTTGATATGTATGATGACCATAATCGTCATATGACTGTTATCGGTAGATCTCTCGGTGGTGGTCAAATTATGATTACTGAAGTGGATGGCAATGATATGTCTATCACAGGTGATGAGTTCACTCTCGTCGTATTCCACGAGGATCGCCCTGGTGCGATTTCTCTTATCAGCCAAGCCTTGAGTGAGTCCGATATTAATATTGCAACGATGCGCGTATTCCGTAAGGGTAAGCACAAGGATGCAGTGATGGTCATTACTACCGATTCGGTGGTAAATCCCATTACAGTTCAGTTTATGCGCGAGTGTCCAGGCATTCAAGATGTGATGACCTTTGAAGCGTTATAGGAGGGTGAATAATGAGCTATGCATATGATACAATTGCAGATATTATTCGCCTAGCTGAGGAAAATAACATTTCCTTTGGCGATGTAGTGCTGCGTTATGAATTAGAAAATTATGACCGCAATGAAGAGGCGGTTATTCGGGAAATTGAGCATCGTTTAGATATTTTTGAAATGTCTATCCAAGATGGTATTGCCTATACTGATAAAACGGCATCGGGTATGTCCGGTGGTCAGGCGGCACAGCTTGACGGTCAATCTCCACGTTTTATGAGTGAAATTGCGTACAAGGCGATGACTTATGCTATTGCTGTAAACGAGGCAAATGCAAAAATGTTCCGCATTGTTGCCTGTCCAACAGCTGGGTCTTGCGGTGTTATGCCTGGTGCTGTGAAAGCTGTGGCTGATCACTATAAACTAGATAGAGCTACTGTAGTGAAGGGGTTCTTAGCCGCTTCCGGTATTGGTAATGTGGTGGCTAATCGCGCTTGCGTTGCTGGTGCAGTGGGTGGTTGCCAAGCTGAAATTGGTACAGCTGCATGTATGGCTGCAGGGGCTATCGTAGAAATGATGGGTGGTACGCCGCGTCAGGTGGGCCATGCCATTGCATTGTGTATGAAAAACTTATTAGGTCTTGCTTGTGATCCTGTGGCGGGTCTCGTAGAGGTGCCATGCGTTAAGCGTAATGGTTTCTATGCGGTCCACGCTATTACTGCATCTGAGATGGCTTTGATGAATATTGAAAGCCAAATTCCACCAGATGAGGTTATTGAAGCAATGAATAATATTGGTCGCGCTATGCCTGCTGCATTGCGTGAAACAAGTGATGGAGGCCTTGCGGTAACACCGACAGGTACAGCTATTGCAGAAAGAGTGCAATCCTTGTAAGGATTGTACTTTTTTCATGCTTTCATTTGTAGTAAAATAAAGGTTAGACTAGTTTAGAAAGGAGTGTGCATGATGGAACAAGCAAATCGAATATTGACTGTATTAGAAGAAGCTGGATATGAAGCTTATATCATTGGCGGAGCAGTGCGCGATATTTTGATGCATCAAAAGCCTCATGACTTTGATATTGTAACGTCTGCACGTCCTGATACGGTAATTGAAGTCCTACGCGGTGAAGGTATTCAAACGACAGACTTAGTAGGAAAATCCTTTGGTGTAGTAGTGGCTACATTAGAAGGTAAGCAATATGAAATTGCTACGTATCGAACTGAACGATATGGAGCGGATAGTCATCGACCAGAAGAAATCACCTATGCCGATACATTAGAAGAAGATGTATTACGCCGCGACTTTACTGTCAATGGCATGGCTATGAATCGCTTTGGTGAGGTCATTGACCTTGTAGGTGGACGCCGCGACATCAAACATAAGACCTTGCGTACCATTGGTGATGCGCAGAAACGTTTTGAAGAGGATGCATTGCGTCTCTTTAGAGCTTGTCGCTTTGTGGCAAAGCTAGACTTCTTGCCTAGCAAAGATTTATTAGAAGCTATGCCTAAGGCTTTTCATCGTGTCTCTGGATTATCCTTAGAGCGCGTTCGAAATGAAATAGATCGTCTCATGCTTGAGCCAGCGGTGGCTAAAGGATTAGATGTATTGGTGCAATCACGCTTGGCAGAATGTTCATGTCGAGTAGTTGAAAACGGCGTGGCTCGAGAGGTTCCTATTCTGCCTGAGCTATATCACCTTGTGAATTTACCGCAAGAAAAAGACTTTCACCAGTTCGATGGCTGGTATCATACATTAGCCGTTGTATCTAATACGGAGCCTGATTTGACGTTACGATGGGGTGCATTACTACATGATGTTGCGAAGGGCATGCCTACGGTGCGTGCTGTGGTGAATGGTCGCCTCACAGATCGTGGTCATGATACCTTAGGGGCTGAAATGGCAGAAACCTTACTTACTCGTTTAGGGTATCCGAAATCATTTGTGAAACGTGTGGCATGGATTGTAAAAAATCATATGCGTTTCCATTATTTTGTACAAAATGGCGATGCGAACGAGAAAAAATGGCTTCGTAAAGAGGCTCGTAGTGGTGAGTTTCGGGACAGCCAAATCATGCGAACTGCATGGGAGCAATTAGCCAAGGTTTGTGCTGCCGATGTATTAGGTTGTGGGAAGCCTTATGCATCAACTGATGGAACGTTAGCCTTTGGAGAATGTATGGCAGATCTTAGTTTGGAAATGCCTGTACACACAAAGGATTTGAGGTATGATAAAAGGGTTCTTGAACTCGCAGGGAATCAAGTAGGGGAAGGATTGCAATATTTATTAGGTCAGGTACAAAATGGAGTAATCCCTAATGAACCAGATGCGCTATATGATGCATTAGACCATAAGTTACGCCGTCCAGTGGAGAAATGATGAATTTACTAAATAAAGCGTTGCTACGCATGAGTGGATGGAGCCGCACCACCTGGTGTCTCGCCGTTCTCATGACCGTTGCTTTCGTCCTCATCGGGCGCTTAGCACAGTTGCAGGTCTTTGATACCTTTGACCTAGAAAAGAAAAATTTATTACAAGTACAGGTGGATAGAAAGCTACAATCACCGCGCGGCACAATTTACGACCGCAATGGCAAGCCGCTGGCGATGAGCGTAGTTACAAAATCTTTATATGCGGACCCTAAGATGATTAAACAATCTCCTCAAGAGATTGCAGAACTTATCTCGCCGTATGTAACGATGTCAAAAGAGAATATTGTAAAAGCATTACAAGAGGATACGGCTTTTGTATGGCTAAATCGCATGATGGATGCCGATAAATCTAAAGCAGTTCAACAAGTTATTAAGGATAATCACATTGTAGGGCTCAACTTTGTGGAAGAGTCTAAGCGCTACTATCCAAATGGCGTACTAGCGGCTCAAGTGTTAGGCTTTGTTGGCACCGATGATAAGGGTCTTGATGGCCTTGAAATGGTTCTTGATGATGAATTAAAAGGCGGTGTGCAACAAGAAATCGTCGCTACAGATAACAAAGGTAATGCGATTTTTGGGTCTGTATTGTCTAAATTCTTGCCAGATAAGGGTAAAAGTGTAACCTTAACAATTGATGCAACCATTCAATTTATTGCGGAACGTGCTCTTGATAAAGCGATGGCAGATACGGGCGCGAAACATGCGAGCGTTATCGTAATGGATCCAAAAACTGGTGAAATTCTCGCTATGGCAAATCGTCCAAGCTACGATCCTAATAACTACAATCAAAGTGGTGAAGAGGCTTTCAAAAATATTGCGGTTACCAATTTATATGAACCAGGCTCTACATTCAAACCTATCATTGCATCTGCAGCTCTTGCAGCAGGCAAATGGAAGTTAGACACTGTGTATAACGATAAAGGGGCCTTCGCTGCCAATGGACATATCATTAGAAACTGGAATGGTGAGGGATATGGTCCTGTTCGTTTGCTAGATATTTTGAAGTACTCTATTAATACTGGTATGGCTGAAATTGGTACATTAACAGGTGCAGATATTCTCTCGAAATATGTACGTGATTATGGCTTTGGTTCTGAAACAGGTATTGAATTGCCTGGTGAAGGAGCAGGTATTTTGTATAATCCAGAGGATATGAGTAAGCTAGACGTGGCAACCATGTCTATCGGTCAAGGTATTGCGGTTACACCATTACAAATGGTTCGCGCCTTTGGTGCACTTTCTAATGGTGGGGCTATGATGAAACCACATATCATCAAGTCTTATAGTAACTCTCAAGGCGATGTAACAAGTACGACTGAAACATCTGTTGTGGGACAACCAGTTCCGGCGGAAACCGCTAAAACCATTGTAGATATTCTAGAAAAAGAAGTATCCGAAGGTGGCGGTACAAAAGCGATGGTAGAAGGTTATCACTTCGGCGGTAAAACTGGTACGGCGCAAAAACTAGATACCAAACATGGCGGTTATCTCGACGGACAATACATTGCGTCCTTTATTGGCTTTGGCCCTGTAGAGGATCCCAAATTTGTAGTTCTTGTCGTTATTGATGACCCACAAAAGGGTTCTTTTTATGGTAGTCAAATTGCAGCCCCTGTATTTAAGGACATCGTATCTCAGCTTGTACGGTATTACCAAATGAGTCCGTATGTTAAAGAAAGTACACCAGTAGCTGTTAAAGCTGCTAATACATTACCTGAACCAAAACCGGGAAGTGATGGTTCTGTTACATTGCCTAACTTTACTGGTTTTACCTATGGTGAAGTACGTGATTGGTTACATAAGGCGGGACTTGCCTTTAAACCGGATGGAACTGGTACGGCTACATCTCAAGATGAAAGTAGCGGTACAACTGTTCAGGCTGGTACAGCAATTACTGTTCATTTCCGTAGATAAAACGAATTCGGTCATAATTAGAAATTATAGACAGTTCGTTATATAATAGAATAAGAGACTTAGGTGCCTCTCCGGAGGCACCTTATTTTATAGATAGTTTTAATGAATGGAGATACACATGATCGAATTACGCGGTAAAGCAGTAGCAGATGCTCACAAGGCGATTTTACAAGAAAAAGTTGCAGCAATAGGGGACTCTGTAATTACTATGGCAGTATTACTCGTTGGTGAAGACCACGGCGCTCATATGTATGCTACATTTATGGAAAAGACTGCAAAAAACTTTGGCTATGGCTTTGTATTAAAACAATTACCTGAAACGGCTACACAGGATGAAGTGGTGGCAGCATTGCAAGAATTAAATAATGATGCGGCTGTTCATGGAATTTTACCGTTAATGCCGATGCCTAAACACATTGATACTGAGGCTCTTATCGATATGCTAGATCCTAAAAAAGATATCGATGGTTTAACTACGTATAATATTGGCCTTGTAACTGCAGGCAAAGGGGGATTTGCTCCTTGTACAGCAGTTACAAGGAGATCGGAAGAGCACACGTCTGAACTCCAGTCACGAGTGGATCTCGTATG
>URZS01000078.1 GCA_900552445.1 uncultured Veillonella sp.
CCTACTGTTATCATCGAAACGGAAACCGATGAAGGCGAGTTTTCTACCTTACCTGCTGATGAAGCAGCACATATTCTTCAATTCGGCCTCGATAAGTGGCGTGAAACTCGTCAGCGCAAGGAGTTTAAATCTGTACTATTCTTTAAAAACCATGGCTATATGTCTGGCGGCTCCATTCGCCATCCGCACAGCCAAATCATCGGCCTAGAAAATTACGATTACCACAAGGATATTACGGCGCAAAATATGGAAGGCTGGCTCTTACACGAGGATCAGCATGTGCGCATTACCTTGTCTACACATCCCATAATTGGGTTCTTTGAGTACAACATTCGCTTCAAACCAGATACGCCAGTTCGTCCTGTAGCCATTCGATTACAACAAGTTTTGCGCTATGTGTTGCACACCCTTTCTAACCTTAGCCAATCCTACAATTATTTCTTCTATAATCTCGAGGACGGCTACGACTATATCAAGATAGTGGCTCGTTATGTAACGACGCCTCTTTACGTGGGCTACAAAATTCCACAAACCTGTGACGAAGAACGGGCTGCTAAAATCATGCGCGATATTGCGCCTTATTTACAGGCTACTAAATAGTTATAGCTACTAAATAGTTCTCAAATACATATATTTTGAACATGCATATAGTTAATTACATAAGATTTGAACATCTATGATTTTGACCATAGATAATTGAAAGGATTTTTATGAAAGTATTTGCCATCGGCGACCTCCATCTATCTGGCAATCCTCCTACAAAGCCGATGGATATTTTTGGTCCCCACTGGGATAATCACTGGGCCCGCATCAAAGAGCATTGGGCTAACAATGTAACAGATGATGATATTGTCTTTCTCGTAGGCGATATGAGCTGGGCGCTCCGCCTCGACGAAGCGGCTTGTGATTTACAAGAAATCGCCTCCATGCCTGGCAAGAAATATATGATTCGCGGCAACCACGACTACTGGTGGGCCTCAGCAAACAAGATGCGCAACCTCATGGGTAATGCTATCACCTTTTTACAAGGTCATGGCACAGCAGAGCTTATTCAAACAGAAGAAGGCCCTCGCATCATCGCTTTTGGTGGAACTCGTGCCTACCTCTGCCCTGGTGACTCCCATTTCTCACCAGAAACAGACCAATCTATTTACGAAAGAGAATTGATGCGCACCGAAGCGGCATTACAAGAAATGGATGGGGCTGTGGAAACACTCCTAGAACAGCTCACAGCTGAAACAAACATGGAAACAACAGGTTCTGAAACATCAGAGCCATTAACAATAGATATACACACCATACCAGTAACAAAACTGCTATTGTTACACTATCCTCCATTCAACGAGTCCAACGCCCCTTCTGGCTTTACGGACCTTATGGAGCAATACAAAGTAGATATTTGTATCTTTGGTCATTTACACGATCAAATTTCCTTTAAGCGCATTCCAAAGGAATTTGGCACAACCAAACTAGAGCTAGTATCTGCAGACTATCTAGACTTTACACTAAAACAAATCATGTAAGGAGAGACTATGAGTCGCATTCACAAAGAGCATTTACAAGCGGGCTATATCTTTGGCGATACTATCAACCAAGAATATATTTACTTGCCCTCTGGTGAAGTAGGCACAGACCATCCTTTGGCGGTCCTCGAAACACCGACTAAGCGTGAAGATATTACCTTGGACGAAGCTGTCCACATGATTGATACGCTAACGCTAAAACGCTGTAGCCATCCTACACTGGGGAAAAAATCATTTTAATGATACATTAACATTAAAACGCTATAGCCATCCTACACTAGGAAAAATCATTTCAATAAAACATAACTGCTTGAACATCAAAAAGCGGGTAGAGTAAATCTACCCGCTTTTTTGTGCTACAAAGATTATCCTAAGAAACCACCATGACCCATGCGAATGCAGTCTTCTTTAGTGATTTCATCATCTGCTACGAGGCGTGGCAAGATTTCATCAAATGCCGTTGGTTTGCTAAACAATACGCCACCTGGAACGCCGAGAATCGGTGTGCCATCAGCACAGTACGCAATACAAACCATAGAACCTGGCAATACAGGTAATCCGTATGTCACTACCCGATCTGCATAGCGTTTAATGGCGCCCGGTGTTAAATCGTCAGGATCAACGCTCATGCCGCCGGTACAGAAAATAATGTCGACACCAGTTGCTTTTACCTTCTTGATAGCCGCCACGATATCGTCCGTATTGTCCGTTACGATTTCATGAGCCACTTTTGTGACCCCAAATTCTGCGCAACGTTCTTCAATAATAGGGGTGAAAGCATCTTTAATACGACCTTCAAATACTTCGGAGCCAGTAGTAACGATGCCCATTGTTTTGCGCACGAATGGTTTTACATGAAGTAAAGGATCCCCATTAGCAATTTTCTTAGCATCCTCTACTTGTTGTTCCTCTAATAATAAAGGAATACAACGCATACCTGCTAATTTTTCGCCTGCTTTCACAGGTGTATTATTAAATCTCGTTACAATAGTAAGCTCACCAATGCTGTTGATAGCATGTAGTCGTTCTACATCGACCTTGAATAAGCCATCTACGTCTGCAATGGCTTCGATTTTACCTTGTGCCATTGGGCCTTCGTGCATATTTTCGCCGCCGGCCATACGATACAAAGCGCGCGCTACGTCCTCTTCGTGTAAGAAGCCTTCATCTTCAGGTTCCATAACGAAAATATGCTCTTTGCCGAGGTCTAATAATTTAGGAATATCCTCTTCTGTAATAACATGACCACGGCGGAACGGCGTATCTTTCACCTCGCCGATAACGATGCGAACTAAATCGTGTAATAATGCATGCCCTACGGCATCTTGTGTTCTAATAGATTTCATAATATCTTCCTCTATAATTTCTATAATCTGGTATTCTATCTAAATCTCTTACTAAATAATCATATAAAAATCGATGTATTTACGCTGTAACTCAAGTCACCTTATTCGGCTTAGATTAGATAGCCCAGAGCATACGCGCCAATAATACACCAAACCAGCAAAGAATTAGCCCGCCTACAACTTGTACAAAGCCATAGAATAAGGCTTGTACATAGGACTCAGCCATCATGAGTTGTAGCATTTCAAAGGCAAAGGTAGAAAAGGTGGTGAAAGCACCAAGACCGCCTACAACAAGGAAGAATCTAGCCCATTGTGGTAAATCTGGCTTTTGCATGTAGAGGCCTAACACGAGGCCGATGATGAGGCACCCGATAAGGTTAACTACGACCGTACCATACGGAAAGGAGCTGACCTTTGTCATCACCCATTCGCCAAGAGCCATACGGCATAAAGCTCCGATAGCTCCACCGAGGGCAACGGCTATGTATTTTTCCATAAAGCCTCCTCTATTTATAACAACATACTACCTGCTTTGGTTACAGCACTAAAGCATATAGGAAGTAAGACTTTCACAATTCGTGTAATTATCTGTAATAACCGATAATTATCTAGTTTTCTATATTAGTCAATCGCCAACAGTCTCAGTATACTATATTTAGAGAGTCGGGAAAAGGAAGGAGTCCCTATGAACCCCTCAACAGCACCATTGACCGAACTGCGGATTAATGCGTACGAAGATCCATTTTTACAACATCAATACGTATGTTTAGGCCATAAAATCGCCAATATCCGCGTATCTCTAAATATGTCCCAATATGAGTTAGCCCGCCATGTCGGCATCAGCCGCAGTTATTTAAGCAAACTAGAGTGTGGCACGGGCATTTCTGGCATGTCCTTAGAGATTTTATTTAAAATCGCTCAAGCCTTTCAAATTGACGTAGGTCAACTAGTGCGGCTGCGCATCGTCGACTATAAAAACTGCAATGCCCACCTAACATCACATTATAAGCGGCTAGAGTTTCTAAACCATACCAAAAACCAAACCGTTAATCACTTACGCAAAAAGACTCAAGTTAATTAGTTATCTTAGATCAACTAGTTTATCAGCTAAAAAAGCTCCGCCATGGGCGGAGCCTTTTGTGTCATTATGCCTAGGGGCACGTTAGACATTATACTTCATTAAGTTTTTTGTGTTGCACTTCAGCATTTGCTTTTTTGAAGATAAATGCATTGTTGATGTGCTGACGCATAGCTGTTTCTGCAGCTACTTCGTCATGACGTTCGATAGCGTCTACGATTTGATCATGTTCATCATCGCAATCATGTGTACGAACTGCATTGAAGGAGCTGATGTACATGTCTCGATTAACGCGTTCACGGAAGCTTGCTAAGTAGTCTACGATACGTTCATTACCAGAGTAATGAGCAATCATTGTGTGGAAACGGCTGTTAACCTCAACGCGTTCTGTAGCATCTTCGATTTCATGCATTTCTTTACAAATATCTCGCAATTCTTTAATTTGTTCGTCTGTAGCATGACGAGCACATAGTCTTGCACCAAGACCTTCCATTACTTCGCGCACTTGATATAATGCAATGATTTCCTCTGGAGTGTCTGCTTTTACAGTAACACCTTTCCAAGGAACGATAACTACGAGGTTATCTTTAGCCAATTTACGGAATGCTTCACGTACAGGTGTAGCACTCACTTGTAACTGTTCTGCAATTTTTACTTCGTTTAGCTTTTCTTGAGGCATCAATTCGCCTGTTAAAATCGCTGTTTTTAATGTTAAATATACTTGTTCGCTAAGTGGCAATCTTTCAATAGAGTCCACTGCGGACAAATTGTATCTATCTTTAGAATCTTGTCTTCCCATTTAAATCCCCTAAACCTTAATACTCATCCTATCTTTCACACTTTCAAAGAACGGCTAAAATGAGTATAATAATATATTATACGACATATTTTTATAGAATATGTCGCACACAATATTTAATACAGTGTATACAAAATAATTATAAAACTCATATCTAAAATTGTCAATCTAGCAATCTAATAATAGATACTAGCTATATCTCATTTTTGAAAGTAAGGAAGTACACTATGAGCCGTTGTTTGGTTATCATCAATCCTGTATCAGGGGGCGGGGCGGCACGCCGGTATGCCCTCGACTTACAATGGAAATTGAGCACCTTATTCGAAACGATTGAGGTCAAATTCACCACCGGTGAAGGCGATGCGACGCGTTTTGCTAAAGATGCTTGCGAACGCGGGTTCGATGCAGTATTTTGCATGGGTGGTGATGGTACTGTTAACGAAACTGTTAATGGCATTGCTAAAGGGGGATTCAAATCTACCTTTGGCTTTATCCCAGTTGGTACGGTTAACGATATGTCTCGTGCACTTGGGATTCACCAAAATCCATCACAAGCGATCAAACGCATCGACATCAACGAAACGAGAACAATTGATATAGGCCGCTGCAACGACAAATATTTCTGTAATAATATCGCAGCAGGTGTTATCCCTAAAGTAGTAGAAGAGGTTACTCCAAAAGAGAAAAGCATACTTGGCCCTCTTGCCTACTTCTTGCGCGCAGGCCAAGCGTTATTTACTACTAAAGACTATACATACCGCATCAAAACTGAGAACGATGATTTTATCTGTAAATCTCCTCTCGTTTTAGCATTGCTTACCAATGTAGTATCTAGTTTTGAACGGTTTATGCCTGAAGCCTCTGTAGATGACGGCTACATGCGTATCATCATCTTCAAAGAATACTTTATTCTCGATATTCTCAGCGTAATACCACTCATCATTAGTGGTGCCATTTATAACTCTCGGTATACAACTACCTTAACTGTGAGTAAAGCATCCATCGAGCTCTTATCTAATGTTGACGATTTAGCAACCAATATGGATGGCGATCCAGGTCCATCGATGCCAGTAGATATTGAAGTATTACCACGAGTACTAAAAGTATTCGCCCCATCAAAGCATAAAAAGAAAAAGGCTT
>URZS01000079.1 GCA_900552445.1 uncultured Veillonella sp.
GGCGACCACCGAGATCTACACTCTTTCCCTACACGACGCTCTTCCGATCTGCCTCCTTTCACGTTTCATAAACAAGTTCTCGAATATGGATAGAATGGGATAATCTCTGTAATTCAGTAATTACACGTAATTCTGTAATCACACTTAGATTAAATAGATCTATCTATGATTCATATCAATAAGGATGGGAATGTGTGGACTTGCGATTTCTACCCCTTTTACGACTATGTAAGGATGTATGAAATCAGCAATTAGGATGTGTTTGGATCACCTAAAACAAGAATATGTAGACAATCTACAATTAATGTCCTAAAGATACTTCATTGACGCGGACCACGTCGGACAAGCTGTGGTCATACAAGGCTGCCAGCGCATTACCAACGGTCTTCACATTATCGTCAGACGCTTCTTCTGCAACACGTGTGTAGGTTACGTCTTTGTACTTCGGCGCATCTTCGGTGCCGATGTTAAAACGCAACACCAATTTAGTGCGTTTAATGTTAGCCATCGTATCACCTCCTTTCACCCTCTTATATTCCTGAGGTCCTCCTTCGACAACCCCCTTGCGGTGAATTAAGGTGATTTTGGTGAAAGCTAGTGAATTATAATTACAATTCCTCATTAACAAGCAAAAAAGCCCTTTACTAGCACCAGTTAAATATGAGAAATAAGAAGAAAGACCTTTACTCGTAACAGTTATATATGAGAAACAAAAAAGACCTTTACTAGTACTAGTTATATATGAGATATAAAACTAGTTCCCGTAAAGGTCTACACAGTGCAACTATTACAAGTACCATAATGGCACAGTATGTAACTATAAGTGCTATGTAATTAT
Organism: uncultured Veillonella sp.; assembly: GCA_900552445.1. Lineage (GTDB taxonomy): Bacteria > Bacillota > Negativicutes > Veillonellales > Veillonellaceae > Veillonella. The sequence continues at coordinate 839 of URZS01000079.1, forward strand.
AAGTATGATTTAACTATAAGCGTTATCTAACCATAAGTGTTATTTAATTATAAACACTGTTACATTGAAATCTATTCAGTTTTCAAGGATAAGATGAAATCATGTGCTTTTACGGCTGCTTCCGTATCTACAAAGTGGAATGGGTTTAACATGCGGCAGAATTTAAAGAGATGTTCATGTTTACGTAGGATTTCTTTTACATGTAACACCGTATCCCGTGCCGTACGAGCAGAGCTATAGCCATTCATCATAGCATATAAATAAGAAATCGGTAAATCATCCTCTCTTAAATAGCTATGAACAAAGATAAGCAAATCCCAGCCCTGTGCTGTTAATTCAGGCCAACGGCGACTATTTTCCCAGTCGAGTAAGGTAATCTTATCTGTTTCTGGATCATAGGTAATATCACGCATGGCAGGACGCCCATGAGCTAAACCATAGTCATGTAACTGACCTAAGGTCTTACCAAATATATAAAAGATATGTGTTACCATATCATGCAAACTATCGTCATCGGGATGTTGCGCCGGCAATTGACTATAATACGTTAAAGTCTTACCACACTCTTCGGTAACAAAGTAATGTTCTCTAAAGCCTGCAATGGTCGGTGCTACAGGCAATTGTGTATTCACAAAGGAAATTTTATAGAACTCATAATCAAAAGAAGCTCTAGGTGCTGGTTTAATCCAACTAGAGCGATGATTACTAATATCTTGTTTTACATAATATTTTTTATTATTGAATTCTACAGGAAAAACGCGATGGTCTTTCTCTTGATCGATCATCCGATCGATGTATTCTAACAGCATATCATTCATTATATCCTCCCTGTGTATAGCGCGTAATAATGTTAAAAATCCCTTTTACATAATTGCTCAATTAAAGTGGATATTCATTATACAACGAATCTCCCCATCGTGTACGTTCTACATTACATGGCTAACATTATTATGATTTACGAGCTAACAATGTTATATTAATCAACATTCATATAAGTGTATACAATCAATATTCTCATTATACTACAATTCTCAGTTGATATCAAAATCAAATTTATTTATAAAGCTAGTATTTATAAGAAAAACCCCCTAGCCTTAGCTAGGGGGTTCTTCTGGTAATTATGATAATAGGTTTAGATTTAGACGTATATATATAGACCAACTCAGATCATGCCTAAATCAAACGAATTAACCTACGAATTTTGTCACTGCTGCAGTGTCAGTTAAGTGACGTTTAGGCATACCCATTTCTTCAGGGGAGATGCCAAGAGCAAGACCCACTAATTGGGACATGTGCAAGATTGGCATATCTTTGCCACCGCCAACAACTTCTTTAGCTTCTTTTTGGAACATATCAAGTTGCATTTGGCAAAGTGGGCAAGGAGTTACTACGCAATCTGCGCCTTCTTTAGCTGCATCTTTATTGATGGAGCCAGTCATTTGCATTACGGAATCATGTGCAGGGTATACAGCATGGAAACCGCAGCAATCGAGCTTACGGGAGAAGTCGATTGGTGTAGCACCGATAGCGGAAATCAATTCTGCTAAGGATGTAGGCATTTGATAATCTTCGAAGCCCAATTCAGTTTGAGGACGAAGAATATGGCAACCATAGTATTCAGCTACACGTAAACCAGTTAAAGGTTTAACAACTTTAGCTTTCAATTTGTCCAAACCGTAATCGCGGATCAATACCCATAAGAAATGAGTAATATCAGTTGTACCGCGGTATTGTTTACCGATTTGAGCTAATTTTTTATTAACTTCGTTCTTTTCTTTTTCGTTTTTATCAAGCTCGTTTTTAGCTTCACGAAGCATCAAAGTACAAGTATTACATACAGTTAAAAGGTTCAAACCTTTTTCTTCTGCTAATGCAATGTTACGTGCGTTTGTAGCAAGTGTGATTTCTGGAGCGATATCTTGAACGTGGGACGCGCCGCAGCAAGTCCAGCCGTCAAGCTCTTCCAACTCGATGCCTAATTTTTTAGCTACAGCAACTGTTGCTAAGTAATCTTCTTTGGCAGCGCTTTCAAGAACGCAACCTGGGAAAAATGCGTATTTCATTATTTGCTTACCTCCTCAGCTGCTTTCATAAGTCTGCGAACACCATCAATACCGTTTACAGGTTTTTGAGGTACTACAAGTTCAAATGGATTGATTTTGCTGTGTTTCCACAAACGTAAAGCATAGAATGCTTGTTTAGCGGAATCTACAACACCATCAGATTTCAAGCTCATAGAAACTTCTTTCAAGCGACCAGTTTTGTAAAGATCGTCTTTGAAAGCAACTGCATGGCGAACGCCTTTGCTGTTAGTAAGACCAGCTTTTGTAGCCTCTTTACGCAAGTTGGAAATATCTTGAGCAGGTTTTAAGTGTTTAGGGCAACGGGAGATACAGTTCATGCAGTGAACGCATTTCCAAAGACCGTTGTCGAATGCAGGATGAATATGAGCCATAGGTGCATCATCACGGCTATCCAATACGAAACGGTTAGCTTTTGTGAATACATATGGTTCTAAGAAGTCATCTTGACGTGCAGTCAATTTGTTACATTCAGATGCGCAGCAACCACAAAGGATACATTCTGTACCAGCAACGAATTTTTTGAAGTCAGCTGGAGTTTGGCGAACAATTTTGTCACCTTCGTTGAATTCAGCTTTAAGGAAGATCCAAGGAGCAACCAATTTCAAACGATCAACTTTTGCTTCCCAGTCAACAACTAAGTCACGGATAACGCGGAAGTTACCGATAGGTGCAATTGTTAATTCATCAGTACCATAACGTTCTGTTAATTCGTCGATTTTAGCTTCGCAACCAAGCATTGCTTCGCCATTTACGCGAACGGAGCAAGCGCCGCAAACTGCGGAACGACAAGCTGCCAAGAATGTTAATGTTGGATCTTGAGTGTCTTTAATTTTTTGAAGGCCCCAAAGAATTGTACGGTCAGCTTCATAGTCGAATTTGAAAGTCTGTACAAACGCGCGACCTTGTTGGTAACGGTGGATATGATAGGTGATTTGTCTCATCTTAGTACTTCCTTTCTTGTGGTTCGTATTTAGTGAACACTACGTCGCGTTCTGTTAATTCGTACTCGCCATTTGCACCCAATTTGATCAAAGAGTGTTTTAAATATCTTTCATCATTACGTTTTGGATGGTCTTCACGGATATGAGCACCACGAGATTCACGACGGTGTAAAGCGCCCATAGCAATAGCTTTAGCTACTGTTAACATGGAACCGATTTCACAATAGTTTACGAATGCCATGTTGTAAGTACGTTCAGGGTCACCTACATAACAAGTTTTGTAATCTTCCATCAATTGGTCGATTTCTTTTAATGCTTCAGTGATACCTTGCTCGTTACGGAAGATACCTACTTTATTCCACATTGCATCAGCCAATGCATCGCGGATTTCAACCACAGGACGACCGCCTTCACGAGTAGTTACTTCAGTGAATTTAGCTTCCCAAGCTTTAGCAGCTGCAGCCAATTCTGCATCTACGTTAGGTTGTTCATGTGTTTCAGCATAGTCAGCTGCGCCAGCACCGGATACTTTACCGAATACTACGCCGTCAGCCAAGGAGTTACCACCTAAGCGGTTAGCACCGTGGATGGAGATACAAGAAGCTTCGCCGGAGGAGAACAAACCAGGTATTTCACATGCACAAGTTTTGTAGTCAACTACGTCGATACCGCCCATTGTATAGTGACATGTTGGACGAATAGGTACTGGTTGTACTAATGGATCGCAATGTTCGAAAGTCATAGCCAAGTCACGAATACCATGAAGTTTTTCGATAATAACTTCAGGACCTAAGTGACGAAGGTCAGCTACTACGTATGCGTTAAGACCAGAACCGAAACCACGACCTGCAGCGATTTCATCTTCGATTGCTTTCGCTACAACGTCACGGGATGCCAATTCCATTTTATTAGGCGCATATTTTTTCATGAAACGTTCGCCTTCAGCATTAAGAAGGTAGCCACCTTCACCACGAACCGCTTCAGACATCAAGATACCAGTACGACCAAGACCAGTTGGATGGAATTGGATCATTTCCATATCTTTCAATGCATTACCAGCACGGAATGCTGCTGCCATACCATCGCCTGTGGAAAGGAATGGGTTTGTAGTACGAGTCCAGAAAATACGACCTGCACCACCAGTAGACAAGATAATTGCTTTTGCTTTAATTTGCTCTACTTTACCTTCTTTCATGTTCCACACAACTGCGCCACCAACGTGACCGTTTGCGTCTTTAACAAGATCTAAAAGGTACCATTCTTGTAAGAAGTGTACGCCTTCTTTCAAGCATTGTTCATAAGTAGTGTGCAAAATTATGTGACCAGTTTTATCCGCAGAGTAGCAAGTACGTGGATAAGATTGACCACCAAAGTTACGTTGAGCAATTTTGTTTTGCTCTGTACGAGAGAATGGAGCACCCATATGGTCCATTTCAAGTACGCCTTCTGGACAACGAGAGCAGAAGAATTCGATCGCATCTTGGTCACCAAGATAGTCAGAACCTTTTACTGTATCGAAAGTATGCGTTTCAACAGTATCTTCAGCTGCTACGTTGTTCAAACATGCATTGACACCGCCTTGCGCCATTGCTGTTGCTGAACGGGTTGGGAAAATTTTAGTAATAAGAGCTACTTTTAAGCCTTTGCGACGACCAACTTCAAGAGCCGCGCGTTGACCAGCGCCACCGCTACCTACTACTAGAACATCAAACTGTTCCATAATGACCTCCTCATAACTACCTATTAATAAGAAAACTTGTTAGACTATCTCATTTCAAAAACTTATAAAAATTTTTGATAACCTAATCATTTTTCTTTCAAGAAAAACCTCATACTTATGCGATTCTTCTTATTTCTTTACCTATAATTATAGAGAGCATTTTTAGTCATGTCTAAACCCTATTATGCATAATTAATTTTGATTAATCTAATTGATAATTTATTTCACTTAATGTTTTTCAGGTAAAATTAGGAGCCTCAAAAATAGTAATATGAATAATTTTCACAAG
>URZS01000080.1 GCA_900552445.1 uncultured Veillonella sp.
TTTCCCTACACGACGCTCTTCCGATCTGAGCCGTTGCTCTTTTAAAAGGTATCGTGTTCTTAGCAATAATAAATATGATCAGTCATCTCTTTAATCTATATGTTATTAACTGGATTTTGCAACAAAGTATGACTGTACTTCTCTTTGCGTTACCAGTCGTTTTCCAACCTGAATTGCGCCGTGCTCTTGAGCAACTTGGTCGTGGTCGTATTTTCAGTAAGGCTCAAAATGTAAACGAAGAGGAAATGGATATGGCCATCAATGAAGTGATGGCAGCGGCACGTGTTATGTCCCGTGAACATACGGGGGCACTCATCGTGTTTGAACGCGAAGTAGGTCTTAATGACTTCATAGATACAGGGATTCTGATGGATGCCGTATTGAGTCGTGAATTGATTAAAAATATATTCGTACCGAGCACACCGCTTCATGATGGGGCTCTTATCATTCGCGATGGTCGCATTCGTGCAGCTGGATGCTTGTTACCGCTTACTGAAGACCGTACATTGAGTACTGAACTAGGTACACGTCACCGTGCAGCTATCGGTTTGTCTGAACAAACTGATGCAGTAGTTATCGTTGTTAGTGAGGAAACAGGTACGATTTCTTATGCCTATGGCGGTCATATTTATCGCCATTTACCAGAGGATCAAATTAAGGAGGCTTTACGCACCTTTATGGAACGCCCTCGTCAAACCATTACTAGTATGTGGAAATGGAGGGCAAACAAATGATGATTCATCTGAAACGAAACTGGCCTGCTAAGCTATTATCCTTACTAGCGGCTATCGTCATGTGGTTCTTTATCATGCGAGATCAGAACCCTGTGATGGAGGTAACCTATACTGTGCCTGTACAGGTGCAAAACCTCAACTCTGGCTATATCGTAGAGGATGCACCAGATACAGTACGTATTGTATTGACTGGCCCTCGTGATACGATTATTTCTATGAAGTCAGATAATCTTCGCGCTTATATTGATGCGTCCGGTGTAAAACCAGGTCAAAACAATGTGACTATTGGCTTTACGCCTCCTGCAGGTATGAGTCTTGTGGAAATAAAACCAGATAGTATCACTATTAATGTTGACGAGTATGCGGAAAGGAAGGTTTCTGTTGAAACAGTTCCAATCGGCAAATTCTCTGATGAGATCGCTTTAAAATCAGTAACAATTGTACCGAAAGAGGTAACTGTTTCTGGACGTAAACAATTAGTTAATGCAGTGAGCAAGGTTGTGATGAAAGTCAATGTTGCAGGACAAACTAAGAACTTTAGTGCTGTAAGTAATTTAGAGGCTTGGGATACAGCTGGCAATGTACTAGATGTACATATCAGTCCAAATCAAGGTCAAGTACAATATGAGCTTAATTTGTTACGTAAGGACAAAGCTATTTCTATTGCGGTTCCTACCGTGGGGACAGTAGCGGACGGTTATGAAATCAAATCTATTTCTACTACGCCTGTACAGGTAACTGTTACGGGCCGAGAGGAAATGATAGACTCTGTGTCTGAAATTCAAACGGAACCGATTGATGTGTCTGGTGCTACTGCAAGTATTCAAGGATCTTACAATTTAGTATTACCTAGTGGTATCAATAGTAAATCTTCTACGGTACAAGTTAAGATAGAAATTCAAAAGAAAGCTACTTAATGTGAGCTTTAAAAGAATGCTATTTAATGCATCGCTAAATGTTGTAGAAGAAGAACTTTCACAATCATTACAATCAGATGGTAAAGGTCCTAATGGAGTATTATTTACATGCTCTGTTAGGACCTTTTTATTAATCCTATATTAGCATTTATAGTAGTGTTGTATAATAAAGATGTATAACCATTTTCTTGTAGGTCAGTTGTTAGGAATTTAGGTCAAATAATAAAGATTTTAGCTAACCCTAAATGGGAGCTTACATAGGAAAGATATGATTAGAATAATAAACCTCCGCGTGGCTGTTACGGTCAAGTCGGATATAAAGGATATTGTAGAAAAGAAATATCCCCAATTGCGAGGCGCTATTGAAACGATTCACGTTGTACGACGTGCCGTAGACGCTCGTAAAAAACCAAATATTGTCTTTGTATATACTCTATTTGTTGAGGTTCATAACGAAGCTCAAATTATGAAAAAACTGGGCAAACAAAAGGATGTATCTGTATTTACAGCAGAAGATCCAGAGCCTATCGTTTATGGGAATGTGCCATTAGCACATCGTCCCGTAGTTATGGGCTTTGGGCCAGCAGGTATGTTAGCCGCATTTTACCTTGCCCGTGAAGGTTACCGTCCTATCGTCTTTGAGCGCGGTCAAGATGTAGATACACGTAGCGAAGACGTAGAAACATTCTGGAAAGAGGGCATCTTTAAACCTGAGTCCAACGTTCAATTCGGTGAGGGTGGTGCAGGTACCTTCTCGGACGGTAAATTGACGACTCGCGTTACCCATCCTAGATTGCACGAAATCTCCAAATACTTTGTTGAATTTGGTGCGCCTGAAGAAATTTTATATAAACATAAACCTCACGTAGGTACCGATAAATTGCGTACCATGGTAAAAGCAATGCGCGAGCGCATCATCGAATGGGGCGGTGAAGTTCGGTTCGGTGCAAAGATTACAGATTTATTTATCGAAAATGACCGCATCGTAGGTGTTGAAGTTAATGGTAGTGAGCGCATTGATACCACAGTTGTCTTATCTGGTGTAGGACATAGTGCACGTGATACGTATGAAATGCTACATAAACGAAATGTAGAAATGACGGCAAAACCATTTGCCATCGGTGTTCGTATCGAACATGATCAAGCTATAATCGATGAGTCCCAATATGGTGTAGAACCATCAAGCTTGGGCCTTGGTGCCGCAGAATATTCTCTTGTATACCACGATAAAGAAACAGGACGTACAGCGTATAGCTTCTGTATGTGCCCAGGTGGTCAAGTTGTAGCATCGGCGTCCGAAAATGGCGGCGTTGTCGTAAATGGCATGAGTTTGTATGCTCGTGATAGCGGTGTTGCGAATAGTGCTATCGTAGTTAATGTAGGTCCCGAGGACTTTGGAACGCACCCACTTGATGGGGTAGCTTTCCAACGGGAATGGGAACGCAAGGCGTACGAGCTGGGCGGTTCTAACTTCCATGCGCCAGCGCAAACAGTAGGTCAATTTTTGGGACTTTCATCGGCACCTAGCGTACAAGACAGCACCTATAGCTATGAACCGGGCGTAGTGAACTGCGATTTACACGATTGCTTACCGCCATTCGTTACATCCGTATTAGAACGGGCGTTGCCGTATTGGGGCCGTCGCATTCGTGGATTCGATGATCCTGCGGTATGCATGACGGGCGTTGAAACTCGTACCTCTGCACCACTTCGTATGGGGCGCAACGAAGAGCGTGTTTCTCCAACTGTAGGTGGATTCTATCCGATGGGCGAGGGTGCTGGCTACGCTGGTGGCATCATGAGCGCCGCCCTCGATGGGGCAGAAACGGCCATTTTATGCATGGCAAAATACGCAAAACCAAACTAGTTGGTAATATATTGTGAAGTGAACTACAGTATAGGTTCATATTGATACCGTAATATAGTTGTATCTGTGTAGTATCTATATATGTGGTGTATATAATGTGATATAATACACAACAGTGAATATATGAGGACTTGTGATGTACACAAATCCCTAGAGGAGGATAATTATGGCTCGTTTATTTGGTACAGATGGTGTACGTGGTGTTGTTAATGAATTTTTAACACCTGAATTAGCCTATCATTTAGGTCGCGCAGCGGCTACGTATTTTGGTAAGGAAAAGGAACATCCTACGTTCTTAATCGGTCGCGATACGCGTATTTCTGGCTCTATGCTTGAAAGCGCATTGGCAGCAGGCATCTGCTCTGTAGGCGGTAATGTGGTTATTGCAGGCGTTGTACCAACTCCAGCGGTAGCATACCTAGTGCGTCAACAAGGTTTTGATGCGGGCGCAGTTATTTCTGCATCTCACAATCCATATCCAGATAATGGCATTAAATTCTTCGATGGCAATGGTTACAAATTACCAGATGAAGTAGAAGATCAATTGGAAGAGTATGTTCGTCAAAGTGCAGATAATAAATTGCCACGCCCTACAGGTGACGGCATCGGCAAAATAGAGCATAACAGCAACTTAGCTCATTTCTATGCTCACTTTGTACGTCACACAATCGATACATCCTTGGAAGGGATGACAATCGTTTATGATGGTGCCAATGGTGCTGCTTCTAGTGTAGGCCCTGAAATTTTGGCAGGTCTTGGTGCTAACGTTATCAATATTAACGTAAATCCAGATGGCTTGAATATCAACCATCACTGTGGTTCTACGCACATCGAAGGCTTGCAAGTAGCTGTACAACAACATAATGCAGACCTTGGTATCGCTAATGATGGCGATGCGGACCGTTGCTTATTGGTTGACGAAAAAGGTCAAGTCCTCGATGGTGACCAAATCATGTTGTTATGCGCTCTTAAATTGAAAGAAGAGGGCAAACTCAAAGATGATACTGTAGTTGGTACTGTTATGAGTAATATCGGCTTCCACAAAGCCGCTAAAGAATTAGGCATGAAAACCTATGCTACTGCCGTTGGTGACCGTTATGTATTGGAATATATGCGTGAACACAATCTCTCTGTTGGCGGTGAGCAATCTGGTCATGTAATCTTCTTGGATCACAATACAACTGGTGACGGTATGTTGACAGCTGTACAAGTAGCGGCTCTTATGAAAGAGAAAAACAAACCACTTTCTGAGTTGGCTGGCATTATGACAAAATATCCTCAAGTTCTTATCAACGTTCGTGTTGCTACAAAAACAGGTTGGGAAGATAACGATATTATTAAAGCAGCCATCGTAACAGCAGAAGGTGAACTTGGTGCAGAAGGTCGCGTTCTAGTACGTGCATCTGGTACAGAACCACTCATTCGCGTAATGGCAGAAGGTCCTAACCAAGAAGAACTACAAGCACTATGCCAAGAAATTGCCGATATTATCGGTAGAGAACAAGGGTTGGCGGAAAAGTAGGGTGTCATTATGAAAACAATAGGTTTAATTGGGGGAATGAGCTGGGAAAGTACGATTACGTATTACCAAGTTTTGAATGAAACTATTAAGCAAGTTTTGGGCGGTTTACATTCGGCAAAATGTATTTTATATAGCGTTGATTTTGAAGAAATAGAAAAGTGCCAGGCAAATGGCGATTGGAATAGAAGTGCTGAAATTTTATCCGATGCGGCTCAATCTCTTGAAAAGGCCGGTGCTGATTATATTGTTATATGCACGAATACAATGCATAAAGTTGCGGATGAAATAGAAAAACATATTCACATCCCTCTTCTTCATATTGCGGAAATGACTGCAGTAGAGTTAGAAAAATCAGGTATTACAAAGGTAGGTCTACTCGGTACCAAGTACACGATGCAACAAGATTTTTATAAATGTATCTTGGAAAATCGGGGGATTCATGTTGTTATCCCTAACGAAGATCAAGTTGAACTTGTAAATGATATTATATACAATGAATTGTGTTTAGGTGTTATTTCTAATGAATCTAAACAACAATACTTAGATATTATTGGTGATTTGGTAAAATCTGGTGTACAAGGTGTTATTTTAGGCTGTACTGAAATCGGACTACTTGTTAAACAGGATGATACGGATATACCATTATTTGATACTACATTGATACATGCAAAAAATGCGGCGTTGATTTCTATTGATAGAGCATAATATAGTTAGGTTTTATTTTTGTATAAGTAATATAACCCTCTATTAGAGATCGGAAGAGCACACGTCTG
>URZS01000081.1 GCA_900552445.1 uncultured Veillonella sp.
TAATGGGAAAGGTAAAATAAACATAATAATAGCTGCGGAGATTAAAGCATCACCATACATAAACCCGTCAATGTACTTCTTCCCATCTGATACGCCCCGTTTGTACCGATACCCATATGCGATTTTTCTCACCACTTTCACGATCTGTTAGAACAATTTCTGTTCCGTCATAAGGTAAACCAAGAGCTGAAAAGGAAATAACAGTCATAGACCTTGTATTCTCAATATTAGGAGGCAATGATATGTTTACCGTATGATGATTGGCATCCTCTTCAACAGTGTAGCTATCCTTATTTAATATGAAGAGCATTCTACCTTTCCCATTAGACTTATGTCCAAGCATGGACCAAAGCTGGACCTTTTTTAGCATATACACCACCTCTTGAGTAGCTCCATTTAGGGTATACCGACTAGGTGTTGTCACAATAGGTAAAGCAATAGATATGAGAAGTAATACTAAACTCATCGTAATCATCCACTCAGTCAGTAAGGAGCCTAACTGGCCATTTATAGGTTGTACCTTAGCCATTGGTATATTACCTCCATATATAGCCCTCCATGCAAGGCGCACCAACCTCCAAAGCATAGAAAGGGACCAAAGGGAATGTATCGATTACGATAGCCTGTTAGTAAGAGATAGAGAGAACCAACACAAAAAGCTACGTAAAAGAAACATACAATCTCCCATGGCGTGAGCCATGTGGCAATGGCAGAAAACCATTTCACATCGCCGAGTCCAAAGCCATTATGACTAATTAGACGAAGTCCATATGTAATAGCCCCTACACTCATAACACTCAATAGGGTTATTAACATAGATTTATCGTTTATATAGCTATATATAATACCACCTAGTACAAGGGCCATAGCCCCTTCATCGGGCAATATATAGTAATGCATATCGATGGTAGCACCTGCTATGATGATGAGTGAAAACACAGCATACAAAGCAATGTGAATAAAAGATATTGCCTTCAATGATAATAGAATAGGTAATACTACAGATGCTATATATACGATGAGTCCTATTACATAACTAGTCCCTTTCATACCTTGTCCTTCCATATATTAAGCACCTTTAATCGATGCCAATACTATGCCATCAACGTCTACGTGCCTAATAAACAATATATGTCGATTAAATTAAACACTATGTACCTAATAACACTATATGCCCATTAAATAATACATACCTATCGATTAAGGTACACTAGGTGCTGTTACAACTACGGCTTTTGCGGTACCACCGCTAACAGCTTCATAGGTAATGGTATATTCTTTACCTTTTGCGGTCTTAACATGTTCAGTGAGATACCCTTCTTTGTAAAGGTTTTCAACTGTCGGTGGAGTATCTACATTCTTATCAATCATGTATAACTGAGTGGCATTTTTTATGATTTGAATATCTGCCGTTTCTTTTGCAGATCGCGCTCTATCTGCGGCAGATAAGAACTGCGGCATCGCAATGGCTGCTAAAATAGCGATGACTGCAACGACAACCATTAATTCTACAAGGGTAAAACCACCTTTTCTCGACTTGTTAAGTCCGTCTCGAACACGACAAATATGCAACCGCTCTACTATCCATTGTCCACACATTTCTAATCGATGATTTATCCCATGAACCATATGTATAACGGAACTCATAATATCCTCCTTTTACATTATTTAAAACAATTCGATGCTATATAATATTTGTAAAATGATGTCTATTGTCCGCCTAGTTTGGCAATAGACGTGAATAAGGGATACATAACAGATACGACTAATACGGCTACACCAATGCCCATCACAGTTAATAGTACAGGTTCTAATAGTCGCTCTAAGCGAGCGATATATTTTGAAAGTATAGACTCATAGTAGTGACCACAATGGTTTAACATCTTTACTAACTCACCGCTTTCTTCTCCAATAGAAACCATTTGCCATATAAAATCATTTCCTATATGACCATTGCGTAAGCTTTCTTCAAAAGAATGGCCAGTTAATAGTTTTGCCTCCACCTGCTCACTACATTCACTGCCATATAAATTGCCCCATAAAGGACGAGTAATATTTATGGTATGAATGATCGAAATACCCGAGTCAAGCAACAATGCCCAGACTTTCAACATGCTCGTATAGTACACACAAGTACTCCATTGGTATCGGTGAGCCAACTGCCAAAGCCAACGATGTACTTTACGTCTTATACTATGCTGCTTATAAGCCAATACTATTGAACCTATTACAACACTATGTATACCTATTACCATCAAAGGATGTTCCTTTAACCCTTGTCCTAATGCAAAGAGGGCTCGTGTCACCCATGGTAATGTAATATGCATGGTAGTAAAAACCTTTTCAAAGGATGGAATGATAAACAGGATGGTAACAAGAAAGAATACGTTCATCATGATAAGAAGGAATATAGGATAAGAAATAGCACTCATAACCTTTTGTCGAAGTTGTCGTTCCCAATCGTAGTGACGTGAAATGTATTGTAAGCTTTCACCTAAGGTGCCTGCTGCCTCTCCACTTTCTAGTAATGCTAAGGCTATAGCAGGACAGCCTTCACTACGCAATGCTTGCGATAAGGTTTGACCTCGCTCAATCGATTCATACAAGGCCGTATATAGTAAACCTCGCTTTCCATGACAGAGTAACTGTAAAGCCCTTCGTAAAGGCACACCTGACTCTATCAGTAATCCTAGTTGATAGGTTACATCGACCACCATAGAATGATTCCATTTATGTTTCTTCTTGTCTACTTGTAAAGAGATTCTATAAATCTTGTATCCATCGCGTTTCAGCCGTGTTGCAATCTCCTGTTCTGAATCGCCCCACATCAAACCTTTCTCTGTTTCATTATGCTCATTTTTTACGACATATTCATAAGCCTCCATGTATTCACCTACGATAATTGTTGATCTAAAAGCGTATGTAGTTGTTGTTGAGAGCCATATTGTGCTTTTACATCTCGCACAGCCATTTCTAGTGTTTTCATAGGTAATTGTGTTTCTTGAATGGAAATAATTTGAGGTTCCTTACGAGTGCGAATTAAATTTGCTACTGCATGGGTATTTAGCAAAATATCACGAATAGTAATGAACTTCTTATTCCACCTAAGAAGTCGCTGACATATAACGGCACGTAACACTTGAGATATTTGACTGCGTACCTCTTCTTGTTGCTCTCCTGGGAAAAGAGATATCATGCGATGAACAGCCATTACGGCTCGCTGTGTATGCATAGTAGCCATTACAAGATGCCCCGTTTCAGCAGCATGTAAAGCTGCCTCCAAGGTTTCTCGATCCCGAAGTTCTCCTACCATAATGACATCGGGGTCCTCCCGCAAGGCATCTCGAATTCCGTCAGACATAGACTTAATATCGGCACCTAATTGCCTTTGATGAATTAAAGATCGTTTAGGCTTAAATTCAAACTCGATAGGGTCTTCTAAGGTGATGATATGACGCTCCATTGTCTGATTAATATAATCAATACAACAAGCTAAGGTGAAGCTTTTACCACTGCCCGTAGGACCACAGACGAGCAATAAACCATCATGGGCCTCACATAGTTTTTGTAGCAATTGCCCTTCACTATTATCATCTAATGAAAGTTGTTGATGACAGAGTAAGCGCAATGTGCCACATATGGTTTGATTAGCCCGATATAGATGAACACGAATGCGCACACCACAACAAGAGCATGCTTCATCAAGGGATTGCCATTCATAGGAGGCTATACCACATCGCCGTAAAATATCTTCGATTAAGTCTGTGGTACACAGAAAGCTAGTTGCCTTCAATCCATCACCATGTCGCAAATATATAGGCTGTCCGCATTGTAGATGAATATCTGTTGATGATAAAAGTATTGCTTGTTCTACAATAGTTTCTAAACTTTCACTATTACAGCATGAGTCCACAACGATGCACCTCCTCAATAGATGTAACATGCTGAGATACGGCCTCACGGGCAGAGTCCTCTAATGATAGTAATACATGTGTTTCTAATTGGTCCCAACAGGCCGAATTAGCTGGAATCTCTAAAAATTCAAAGAGTGCTGTCCGCCCATGATACGCTGTACCATCGAATTTTCTAACTAACCTTTGTGCAATTGCCCCCATTAAGGTAGCTCGGATTAAATATGGTTCTACCCCCATATCCATGAGCCGTGTTACTACGCCCATAGCTGTATTGGTATGAATAGTAGATAATACGCGATGTCCCGTTAAAGCGGCTTTAACGGCGAGCTCTGCAGTCTCCTTATCCCTGATTTCACCAATCATAATCGTATCGGGATCTTGGCGTAATACAGATCTAAGGCCTTTTGCAAAGGTAAAGCCAATCTTCTCATTAATACCAATTTGAATGGCTCCTTTGATTTCAGCCTCTACAGGATCTTCAAGACAGATGAGCTTTGTTTCCTTTAAATTTAACATGCGTAGCATGGCATATAGAGTTGCAGTCTTACCACTGCCCGTAGGTCCACAGATGAGCAGTAAGCCATAAGGACGTTTTAGTAATTGCTCAATGTGTTCAAAAATATCTGTACTCATGCCTAAAGCTTTAAGATCTTTATGACTGCCCTCATTGCCCATGAGGCGACAGACTAACGTCTCTCCGTATAAGCTGGGCAACGTAGATACGCGCATTGTTATGGATTTATCTTTATGACTCCAAGCCCAACGGCCGTCTTGAGGCAATCGTTTCTCACTAATATCTAAGGAACTACAAACCTTAATGCGATTAATAATAAGCTCCGCCTCTTCATTAGATATGGTCATGTAATTTTCTAACAATCCATCTTGTCGTAGTCGAACGTGCACACCACTTTTAACAGGATCAAAGTGAATATCGCTCACATGATGTTCTAAGGCATGTAAAATAATATCGTCTAATGTCACGTCTACATACATGGTCACCTCCAATACCTTGCGGTATGTTTTTACCTCACACTAGCGTATGGCGTTATAGGTTTCGACATCCTCCTCAAAATCCCTTTTTTATTTTTAAAAATCCACGAAGCGAAAACTTTTTTATTTTACGCATACAAAAAAGCGCCCCGAAGGGCGCCCTTATTGGAGTATTAGATATTACGTATCTTATTTTAAGTTGTAGAATACGTCATTACCTTTATATTGAGCTGTTTCGTATAACATTTCTTCAATGCGAAGCAATTGATTGTATTTTGCTACACGTTCAGAGCGAGCTGGTGCACCAGTCTTAATTTGTCCAGCATTTACAGCTACAGCAATATCAGCAATGAATGTATCTTCTGTTTCACCAGAGCGATGAGATACGACGCAAGTGTAACCAGCGCGTTTAGCAAGTTCCATAGCATCAAAAGCTTCAGTGAGGGTACCAATTTGATTAACTTTTACAAGAATAGAATTACCTACACCAAGTTCAATACCACGAGCCAAACGTTTTGTGTTAGTCACAAATAAATCATCACCAACAAGTTGTACGCGGTCACCAAGGCGGTCTGTCAACAATTTCCAGCCTTCCCAATCTTCTTCAGCAAGACCATCTTCGATGGATACGATTGGGTATTTGCCTACTAGGTATTCGTAGAAGTCTACCATTTCAGCAGCTGTTTTAACTTTACCTTCGCCAGCTAGATTGTATTTGCCATCTTCATAGAATTCAGAAGATGCAGAATCAAGAGCCAATTTGAAGTCTTTACCAGGCTCATAACCTGCTGCTTTAATAGCTTCACAGATTACTTCCAATGCTTCTTCGTTGGATGCCAAGTTAGGAGCAAAAAGATCGGAAGAGCGTCGT
>URZS01000082.1 GCA_900552445.1 uncultured Veillonella sp.
GTGACTGGAGTTCAGACGTGTGCTCTTCCGATCTACACCGTATGAATTTGGTTGTCGTCTACAAAAGAAACGAATTGAATGTGCCATCATGATCCAAGCTGAGTTGGAACAAGCGGGTATCGATGGTAGCATTCCTGTTGCTTTAGGTTAATTATCAATTAATTTCCGAGTATAGTAGGAGTTCATATGAAAGAAAATAGTAAACAAACTATAGAACGCTGGGGAATTCGCTATACCGGTATAGTTCAAGGGGTCGGATTCCGGCCCCTTGTTTCTATGTGTGCCCATTCTCTAGGATTAACTGGTATTGTGTATAATGATAGCCACGGTGTATATGTTGAAATACAAGGCCCTCTAGGGGCATTACAACTATTTTTAGATGCTATTCAAGAAGAGCAACCTCGTTTATGCCGTATCACTAGTCAAACAGTACAGCCCCTTACTATAAAAGTTGAAGAAACTATATTTTCCGTTGAACCATCTCCATTAGGAGAAGATGTTAGTACTTTTATCAGTGCAGACACGGCTCCTTGTGAAGATTGCCTTAAAGAGTTACAACAAGATAAGCGAAGACGAGAATACTCTTTTATCAATTGTACAAATTGTGGACCACGATATACGATAATCAAATCTTTGCCCTATGATCGGGAACGAACGACGATGAACGAGTTTCCCATGTGTGAAGCTTGTCTAGCTGAGTATGAAGATATAGAGGGCCGTCGGTATAGAGCTGAACCAAATGCATGCTCTCATTGTGGGCCTCGTTATACTTTATACAAGCCAAATCGCACGGCTGTAGATACGGTAAATGTATGGAATACAACGCGTGAATTGATCAATGAAGGTAGTATTATCGCTATAAAAGGGGTAGGTGGCTACCATCTTGTATGCGATGCGCGAAATGACGCGGTTGTACAACGTTTACGGAAGCGTAAGAATAGGCCTCATAAGCCATTAGCTATTATGGTTGGTTCATTAGATACAGCTATAGAGTTAGTTCAAATTAGCGATGTAGAACTGGATGTATTGACGGGGATGGAACGTCCTATCGTGCTATTAGAAAGAAATCATAATAGTTCTGTCCGTTTAAGTTCTCACGTAGCACCTGATAATCATATGCTAGGCGTAATGTTGCCGTATACACCGATGCACGAGGTCTTATTGCCCTCTGATGCAGCCTGGGTTATGACTAGTGGTAACAGAAGCGGTGATCCCGTATTATATAACGATGATCAAGCATTTAATGAGCTAGGTGAGGTAGCAGATTATTTTCTCGTTCATAATCGTGAAATCTACGCACCTCTTGATGATTCTGTGGTGATGGTTATCAATAATAAACCACGCTTTATTCGTCGTAGTCGTGGCTACGTGCCTGAGCCGATTCATTGTGAAAGCATAGAGTCCACACCGATACTAGCTATGGGCAGTGATTTAAAAAATGCTTTTGCCCTAAATAAAGGAAATGAAATTTTAATTGGGCCCCATATTGGTGACTTAGAAAATGCATCTACCCATGAAACGCTAGAGTGGACGATTAATCGCTATGAAAATTTATTTTCCATAGGACCTGAAAGAATCGTTGTAGATAGTCATCCCCAATTTTTCTCCTCTCATTTAGGGGAACATATTGGTGAAAGCTCACAAATACCAGTTGTGACTATTCAGCATCATCATGCACATATAGCCTCTGTTATGGCTGAACACAATTTGTTAGGTTCTGTACTAGGCATTGCTATGGATGGTACTGGCTATGGTCCAGATGGAACAATCTGGGGAGGGGAGTTCCTTCTCTGTAAAGGCAATCAATATCAACGACTAGCTCATATTCATGAAGCGCCTTTGCCAGGTGGGGAAAAAGCTGTCTCTGAGCCTTGGCGTCAAGCCTTGTGGTACATACGTAATTATTATGGAAATGATATTCCTTCTGCTTACCAAGAATGGATGGAAAACCTTCCGAAAGGTTGGGAAATTCTAGATAAAGCATTACAATCTACAATGCCGATGATACAAGCAACTAGTTGTGGTCGTTTATTTGATGCTGTGGGATCTCTCTTAGGGCTAGGTATGATACATTCATATGATGCACAAATTACCATTGCCTTAGAAGCCTTATGTGGCGAAGAAAAAGGTTCTTTACTTGATTATAATTATGATGGGAAAGTTCTTGACTTTACGCCTACTGTACAAGCCATTATGGATGGCGTTGTACGAGGTGAATCGCGTGCTCATCTAGCTGCGTCTTTCCATAAAACGATGGCTATTGCAGTTTGTGAAACTGCAGCGGATTTAATGGAACGTTATAAAATTAGCAACGCAGCAATATCAGGCGGCGTATTCCAGAACCGTAAATTAGTAGAGTTAATCTATCGTACATGGCATGTAGGCAATTTATATATGAATGAAGCTGTACCAGCTAATGATGGAGGACTTGCTTTAGGTCAATTATGGCTTGGTAGTCAAATCCGATAGTTAGCCTGAATTACTTGTAGCGGCCATCACTTAATAATGATTGTAATTGTGATACAATCATATTAGATATATTTATATATTCTACAAGAAGATTCTTTAAAAAGATTCTGATTAAAGTAAATTTTATTATATAAACGAGTGTTATTAGAAATAAATACAAGGAGATAGTATGTGTTTAGCGGTACCAGCCCGATTAATTGCTGTGAATGATGCTATTGGCACTGTTGAATTGACCGGTGCTACACGAGACTGTAGCTTGCTCCTCGTACCAGAAGCAAAGGTAGGGGATTGGCTATTAGTTCATGCAGGTTTTGCAGTACAAATTGTTGATGAAGAAGAGGCTCAAAAAACATTAGAAGCCTTTAAGGAGTTAGAAGAACTTGAAGAAGCTTACTTTGCAGGAAAAGCAGCACACAGCTGATGCATTGTTAAAACGTATCAATGCACTTCATGAGCCCGGTGAAATTGTGCGGCTTATGGAGGTGTGTGGTACACATACAGTGGCAATTTTTCGAGAAGGTCTTCGTCAACTATTGCCGAGTGGCATAGAACTTGTTAGTGGACCAGGATGTCCTGTATGTGTAACTGATCAAACTTATATGGATAAGGCATTAGCCTATGCAGAGCGGGAGGATACTATTATTGCTACCTTTGGGGACATGTTAAAGGTTCCAGGTAGTTATAGCAGCCTCAGTGAAGCTCAAACTAAGGGTGCTCATATCCATGTAATTTATACACCTTTAGAGGTGATAGAACTAAGTAAAAAATATCCAGAGAAGAAAATAGTCTTTTTAGCTATTGGCTTTGAAACGACTATAGCAGTCATTTGTGCTACGGTGAAAGCTGTTCACGAGGCAGGGCTAAAGAATGTTTTCTTCCTCGTATCTCATAAATTAGTACCACCTGCTTTGCGGGCTTTACTAGATAGACAAGAAGGTCATATTGATGGCTTTATCTTGCCAGGACATGTAAGTGTCATTATTGGTGAAGAACCATATAGTTTCCTACCTAAAGAATATGGTATTCCTTCTTGTATCGCTGGCTTTGACGGCTTAGAAATTCTATCTGCTATTGCTAATATTTTAGAGCAACGAAAAACTGGCCATATTGTAGTCGGCAATACGTACCATTCTGTAGTCATGCAGAAGGGGAATCCTGTGGCTCAAGCTATGATGAAAGAAGTATACGACGTATGTGATGATGCATGGCGTGGCATCGGTATTATTCCAAACTCTGGCTTAGCATTAAAAGCTGAGTATGCCGCTTATGATGCGGAGCGTGCACTACCCATTGAATTAGAAAAACCATCTCTTGATCCAAAGGGGTGTCAATGTGGACGAGTTTTGCAAGGCCTTATTAAACCAAGTGAATGTCCATTATTTGGTAAAAGCTGTACTCCGGATCACCCCGTTGGGGCTTGTATGGTCTCAGTAGAAGGTAGTTGTGCTGCTTGGTACAAATATGGCTATTCCAGTGGTGGATCGACGTGGGAGGATTAATATGGAACGAGTTCGCTTAGTCCATGGTAATGGCGGTCGATTTAGTCATGAATTGACAGAGCGTTTTATTTTAAAATATTTTACTAATGATTTATTGGCTCCTTTACACGATGGAGCTCAATTTCCTGTTACAGCAGGGCGCATGGCATTCTCTACGGACTCTTATGTAGTACAACCAGCATTTTTCCCTGGTGGCAATATCGGTAAACTCGCCGTATGTGGTACCGTTAATGACCTTGCTATGAATGGGGCGGTTCCACAATATTTAAGCTGTGGCCTCATTCTAGAGGAAGGCCTTGCCTTTGATGAATTAGATGAAATTCTTCGTACCATGGCAGAGATGGCTAAGGCTGCAAATGTACAAATCGTTACTGGTGACACAAAGGTTGTAAAAAAAGGTGAAGTCGATAAAATCTATATTAATACTGCAGGTATTGGTATGATTCCAGACGGCATTGATATTGGACCGCATCGCGTAAAGGCGGGCATGGATATTATCTTATCTGGTGCTATTGGAGATCATTCCATTGCCGTTATGGGACAGCGATTTGGTTTAGAGTTATCAGATTCGTTACAAACAGATTGTGCACCTTTAAATAAAATGGTTCATGCTGTGCTTGATAAAGTAGGTCCTCAAGTTGCCTTATTGAGAGATCCTACAAGAGGTGGTTTGGGTACTGTGTTAAAAGAAATAGCAGATCAAAGTCAAGTGGGCATTAAGGTTGAAGAAACGGCGATTCCCATTCATGATGAAGTGCAGTCTGTTTGTGATATTCTAGGCTATGACCCATTATATTTAGCGAATGAAGGCAAAGTCGTTTTAGTAGTTGAACCAGAGGTTACGGACCAAGTTCTTCAAGTTTTACATGGTTTTGAAGAAGGAAAAGAAGCAGTTCTCATTGGTAAAACCTTAGATAAAAATATTGGTAAAGTAGGATTGCAAACAGCTATTGGCGGTGTTCGTCTAGTCGATTTATTAGGTGAGGATCAAGTGCCGCGTATTTGTTAACTCTATAAATAGAAATAATAATTTAATTAGTTATATAATTTCTTCTTTTTTTGTAAAACCCTGTTGACAAAACACGACAGATGCGCTATAGTGCGGATAAAAGAAGATGATGCAGTCGCTTTGACCGCATCTCAAACGATAATGGCAAACCCACCGAAAGGTGGCGACGCAAAGCTATAGGGCCTTACCCCTCATCGAGAGGGCTGGCAGCCAGTTACCGAAAGGAGATCGCCGGATATGAAGCGGCTTTTTCGTATTGCATGCGCAGTTTTTGCAGCAGCTGCCCTCTCGATGGGCGTTACCGCAGCAGCAGCAAATGATGTTGTGGATATGAGCAATTCCACCCACGGTTATGTTACCGTAAATTACTCCTCGAGTGCAAGGCTCAAGGTTGGTATTCAGTACAACGGCGGCAAGACCGTATTCTATGATTGCCCGAGCGGCAAGGATGCTTCCTTCTCTCTCGATAAGGGCAACGGCAAGTACACCGTAACGCTGTACCGCAACGTTTCCGGTACGTCCTATCAGCAGGTCGAGTCCAAGTCCATGAACGTAACCGTTAAGGACAGCTACGCTCCGTATCTGGTCTCCACTTCCGAGGTTCAGTTCTCCAAGGGTGATACGGTATCCGCTAAGGCTGCTGAGCTCTGCAGGAACGCCAAGACCGACGAGGCTAAGGTTATCGCCATCTACAACTATATGGCAAGCCGTTATACTTATGATAACAAGCTGGCGAATGAGATCACCAGCGGCAAGATCACCAAGTACATCCCGGATACCGCCGCTACCCTGA
>URZS01000083.1 GCA_900552445.1 uncultured Veillonella sp.
ACAGAAGAAAAAGCAACAAATAATGTAACTAATAGTGTAAGAAATAATGTAACCAATAGTGTAACCAATAGTGAAACTAATAGTGTTGAGAATAATAAAGCTAAAGAACCAATTACAATATCCGTACGGAATGGATCATTAAGAGAGACTGTATTAGGCATTTGTCGAAGTTATGGTATATCAGTTATCGGTGTAGAGTCATTAAAAGGAAATATTACGGCCACCGTAAAAGGGGAGTCTCCAGAAGAGGTTATGAAAGAGTTAGGGCGGATATATCATTTTTCTGTATCAAAGCAACATAATACATTACTTATTGAATCTGATGAGTCGGCACTGGAGAACAGAGAACTCTATGTACTATCCCCAGAACACTTACCAGCAGAATCTTTGAAAGCTGTAATGGGCACTGTAGTAAAGAATGATAAAATGGCCGTACTTTCAGAACAAAATGAGGTCATTATGCATGTAACGAGCGGTGAAAAAAGGCGGGTAGAAACCTTAGTCCGTACGATCGATAAGGAGCCTAAACAAGTGCAATTAGAAGCTACGATAATTGCTATGGAGCAATCCTATGCAAAAGAACAAGGCTTTCGTTGGTCTTGGCTCAGTTTGACTGGCCATGGTGATGATAAGACTAATTCGTATGGAGCCGTTACCTTTGGTAAAACACCTAGTGGAGAAGCTTATAAGTTTTTTGTAAAACCAGAACTAAGTCTTATGGAAAGTTCTGGAAAAGCTGTTCTAATAGCAAAACCATCTATTATGGCTCTTAATGGGGAGACTGCACATATATTAATCGGTGAACGTATTCCCGTTATAGAAGAGTCAGAGGTGAATGGAGAACGCAAGCGATCTACTCGCTATGAAGAGGTGGGGATCAAGTTAAACTATACTCCTATTATTACTGCTGATGGTGGTGTAGACGCAAAAATACATGC
Source organism: uncultured Veillonella sp. (assembly GCA_900552445.1). Classification (GTDB taxonomy): domain Bacteria; phylum Bacillota; class Negativicutes; order Veillonellales; family Veillonellaceae; genus Veillonella. The sequence continues at coordinate 939 of URZS01000083.1, forward strand.
TGAGGTAAGCACACCAATTATGGTATCGGAAATGAAAGCTTATAAAATTAGTACAAGGCAGGCTCATACTAGAGTACGTTTACAACAAGGAGAAGTACTCGTCATAGGAGGCCTCATGGATAATCGAGACCAGCACCAACTACAAAAGGTACCCATATTAGGAGATATTCCATTATTGGGCAAATTGTTTCGTCATAGCAGAAAATCAAAAGATTCTATAGAGATGTTGATGTTAGTACGGGTAACTGTGGTATAATAAAGGGTAAATGATTAGGAGGTTGTGAATGGAACGCATTCGAATGATAGGCCTTGGAAAATCATTTGGGGTGCGCCAAGTTTTTTCCAATGTGTCTTTTGAGATAAAAGAGGGCGATCGACTCGCCTTGGTAGGGCCTAATGGGGCCGGTAAATCTACCTTATTAAAATGCATATTAGGCTATGAGGAGCTTGATGAAGGTAATGTAGTAAAGTCTCCTGTTGCAAGTATTGGCTATTTGCAACAAGATGTTAATCTTGGTGACGATAGTTTAGCTACTGAGATCGAAAAGGCCTGGGCTGATGTACATGCATTGGAAGAACAACTTAAAGAACTTACGAGCCGCTTAGAAACTGAAGAGGCTAGTGAAGCTGATTTACAACGCTTAGATTATTTACAAAATCGTCTAGAATGGCTTGGTGGTTATGACTATGAACAAAAGACAAAGCGTATTGTTTATGGTTTAGGTTTTACTGATGAAGACCTAGATAAACCAGCTAACGCTTTTTCTGGTGGTCAAAAGACGCGTATTAACTTAGCAAAAGCCTTAGTTCGTCGGCCAGATTTTCTGTTCTTGGATGAACCGACAAACCATTTAGATATGGATATGCTCGAGTGGCTTGAAGGGTACTTAGCAGCCTATCCTGGTGGCATTCTCATCGTCAGCCATGACCGCTATTTCTTAGACCGTATCGTCACAGGAGTTGTAGAACTTGATAATCATAAGGCTACAACGTATCGTGGCAACTATAGTCGTTATATTCAACAACGTGATGAACGGTTGAAAGCTGATATGGTGGCATATGAGAAGCAACAAGAGTACATCAAGAAAACAGAGGCTTATATAGATAAATACCGTGCAGGTATCAAGTCTAAAATGGCTCGTGGTCGTCAGTCGCAACTTAATCGCTTAGAGCGTCTTGAGGCTCCTGTTACTTCACATCATTTACGATTTTCCTTCCCTCCAGCGGCTATGAGTGCTGATAAGGTTCTAGTCTTAGATCACTTATCAGTTGGATATGGTGAAAGCTCTATCATTGATGATATATCTCTCGTTGTGCGCCGCGGTGAGTCTGTGGCTCTTATCGGTCCTAATGGTGCCGGTAAATCGACTCTAGTAAAAACTATTGTAGGAGAACTATTCCCTGAATCTGGTCATGTAGATATTGGGAATCGCGTACAAGTTGGTTACTTCTCACAAGAGCACGAAGAGCTACATGATTCTTGGCAGGTAGTAGAAGAGATTATGAATCACTTTAACTACAGTGAAGATAAGGCCCGTAACGTGCTTGGTGCATTCCTCTTTAAAGGGGATGATGTGTTTAAACTAGTCGGTGATTTATCCGGTGGTGAAAGAGCGCGTTTAGCATTGCTGAAATTATTCCTTCAAGGTGATAATTTCCTTATCTTGGACGAACCGACAAACCATTTAGATATTCCTACGCGAGAAATAGTAGAAGAAGCACTGCAACAATTTGAAGGCACTTGCTTCATTATTTCTCACGATAGATATTTCTTAGATCAAGTTTCTACAAAAACAGTAGTTCTTGACGATGGCAAAATTACTGAGTATCTCGGTAATTACTCATACTACAAGGAAAAGCTGAAAGAGCAAGAAGACTTATTAGCGCTAGCTAATGAGCAAAATTTAGAAGCTGATAAGGTTGACAGCAAATCTAGTTCAGCCGATGAGCCAGTACTTTCAGTATCAGAATCTACCGAGGAAAATCAGAAGAAGCCGAATGCTTATATGGTGGAAAAACAATTAGCAGAGGTCGAATCTGAAATTGCTCGCCTTGAAGCAACAATGAAGATGTATGAGGTGCAATTAGCAAATCCTGTGGTGCAACAAGATTTAGAGGAAATGTCCAAAATCTCTTTGCAAATTGAAGAAACTCAAAGCGAGTTAGATTCATTGTATGAGAAATGGGAAAGATTATCTGAATAGGTTATTTAATGTATATATTATTGGGGAATTAAAATCATTATCTTTTAATTGACAAAGTATTTTAGATTCTCATAATATAGGAATAGATTTAAAGTTTTATGTTTCAAAGGAAGGGTGTAACATGAATAAATCCATGTTGAAAAAAGCAGCCATTTTTGGTCTTGCTGGTGTAATGGCAGTTGCTGCTGGTTGTGGCAGTAATAAAGATGCAGGTAATGCAAATAGCAATGAAGCTAAAATTGCATTGTTAACAACAACAACTGGTGGCGCCGCAGCATATGGTGAATCCATTAAAGCTGGCGCAGAATTGGCAGTAAGCGAAATCAATGCTGATGCAAATGCTGTGAAAATCAACTTATTAGTAGAAGATACTAAAGGTGATAAAAACGAAGCAATCAATGCAATGAATAAAGTAATTTCTAAGGATAAAGTTGTAGCAGTTATCGGTCCTATGTTATCTGGTGAAATGATGGCAGCAGGTCCTGTAGCAAATAAAAGTAAAATTGTAGCTCTTGGTACATCTACAACTGCTGAAGGTATTACAGATATCGGCGATTACATTTTCCGTAATGCTGTACCTGAATCCTTAGCAGTAGATACTGCAATTAAAGAAGCACATAAAACTTTAGGTTTCAAAACTGCAGCTATTATGTACTCCAATAACAATGATCAAATGGTATCTGTAAACAATACAGCTCGTAAAGCATTGGAATCTGTAGGCGTACAAATCGTTGATACTGAAACATTTGCAGATAAAGATACAGACTTCTCTGCACAATTGACTAAGATTCAACAAGCAAAACCTGATGTAATCGTAGTTGCTTCCCTCTACCAAGAAGGCGCATTGATCATGAAAAAAATGCGTGAAATGGGTATGAATCAACCTGTAATTGGCTCTAACGGCTTCAACAGTCCACAATTCATTAAAATTGCTGGTGATGCGGCTAACGGTGTTATCGTTGGTACACCTTGGTTCCCTAATAAAGAAGACCAAAAGGTTAAAGACTTCCGTAAAGCTTATGTAGCTAAATATGGTAAAGAACCTGACCAATTCGCAGCACAAGCATACGATGCAGTATATCTTTATGAAGCAGCTTTGAAAAAAGCAGGCTCCACAACTGATCGCGAAAAATTCCGTGAAGCATTGAAAAATATTGCTGACTTCGTTGGTGTAACTGGTCAATTCAAGTTCAACGAAAAACGCGATCCATCCATGGAAGTTCAAGTATTACAAATTAAAAACGGTCAATTTGACGCATTAACAAAATAAGTTGAGGTAGTATAGTGTTTTTACAACAATTAGTTAACGGGTTAACCCTCGGTAGCTTATATGCTGTACTCGCTATTGGCTTAACACTTGTGTTCGGTGTTTTGAATATTATCAACATGGCTCACGGAGGCATCTTTATGATAGGTGCCTTCGTTGGTCTTTTTATGGTAACAATTTTTAACGTTAACATTTTTGTAGCCCTTATCGTAGCTATGGCAGTAGGCGCTATCCTCGGTTATCTCCTAGAATTTGTGGCTCTTCGTCCACTACGCAAGAAAAAGGTGTCTCACCTGGCACCACTTATTAGTACCATCGGTGTTTCTATCTTTATTGAAAGCTTGGCATTATTGCTTTGGGGTCCTCAAACAAGATCTTTCCCACCAGATTATATTGGTGGTCTTATCGACTTTGGGGCTTTTAAAATTTCCATGGTACAAATCATTGGCTTAGGTGTTTCTATCGTTTTAATGCTTATTTTAAATATAGTTATTAAGAAAACTAAAATTGGTAAGGCTATTCGCGCCGTATCAATGAGTACTGAAACGGCAGCTCTTTTAGGCATTAATCCTACCATGATTATTTCTGTTACAGTAATGATTGCCTCTGCACTAGGTGCAGCTGCAGGTGTATTAGTAGGCTTATCCTTCAATGCTATTGAACCTACTATGGGCGTTATCATCGGATTTAAAGGTCTTGCGGTTCTTATTTTAGGTGGTCTTGGCAATATTACTGGTGCCATGGTTGGTGGCTTTATTCTTGGCGTAGCAGAGGTATTCTCTGTTGCCTATGGTGCTTCTACATTCCGTGATGCCGTAGCCTTTGGTCTCATTATCCTATTATTATTCTGGCGCCCTCAAGGCTTGTTTGGTTCTAAAGATAAAGGGGGTAGACCGTAATGGATTTATTAAACCCGTATTATCTACAGATCGTGATGTTCTTCATCATCAATGCCATCATGGGTATTTCTATTTACTTTACACTTGCCAGTGGTCAGCTCTCTCTTGGTGCAGCTGGTTTTATGAGTGTGGGTGCTTATGTAGGCGCTATGCTTTCTTTGAAAGCTGAGTTGCCTATCGTTGTTGGCATTCTAGTAGGTGGCTTAGTTGCAAGTCTTGTAGCAGTTATCATTGGCTTACCGACAACACGCCTTAAAGGCTTGTACCTAGCTATTTCAACTCTTGGTTTTGGTGAAGTAGTACGCGTTATTTTCTTGAACTTAGATATTACAAATGGTGCCTTAGGTTTATCTGGTATTCCATCTATTCCTCAAGAATTGACAAACTATGCTTATGAATTTGATATGGATGGGCTAATGGGACTTGATGCTGTTACATGGGGCAACTTGATG
>URZS01000084.1 GCA_900552445.1 uncultured Veillonella sp.
TATTTCACATATTGTTAATTACATTGTTAATTACGTAGATTTATTTATATGATGAGCTATATGACATGAGTTTATTGCATAGATGTGGATAGCTTTTACTTTTATATAAATATCGAATAATTCATTAGGAGTACTTATGAAAGAGAAATACGATGTGCCTATCGCACCGGAGTCTGAATTTGTTTCATACATGATGGAGCAAATGACCAAATTTGGTCTGCCCTGTACGGAAGAACAAGCAAAAGACTTTTATGTGTATTACGCGCGCATGATTGAAACAAATAAATACCTCAATCTTACGGGCATCACAGATATGAAAGAGGTTGTAGTTAAGCATATGATCGACTCCCTCTCCTGCTATGATTCAAATATTATTAAATCTGGCATGTCTATTATTGATGTTGGTACAGGAGCTGGTTTCCCAGGTATTCCGTTGGCAATCTATGACCGTAGCCTTAAGGTTACGCTATTTGATTCTTTGAAAAAACGTCTTACCTTCCTTGAATCCGTTATGGATGAGCTAAAATTGACGAATTGCAGGACCTTGCATGGCCGTGCAGAGGATCTTAGTCATCAAGATTATCGTGAAAGCTTCGATATTGCTACGAGCCGTGCAGTGGCACGTTTACCTATTCTATTGGAATGGACGGTTCCCTATGTAAAAGAAGGCGGTTATATAGTGGCTTTAAAAGGTGCTATATACGAAGAAGAAGTGGGAGAATCCAACAAAGCGCTCAGCACATTAAAAGCTAAGATTGAAGAAGTACGAACCGTTACTCTGCCAACCTTAGATGATAAACGAGCTATTCTGTACATTAAGAAAACAGGTAAAACACCAAAACAATACCCACGTAAACCAAAAGAGATTAAAGACAAGCCATTGGTATAACAAAAATAGGATGCAAATCTATGATTTGCATCCTATTTCTTTTTCCCTAGTCTATTAAATGATGTTGTTTACGACAGAATTATATATTTTGTTCACTATATAAGTCGGATATAAAGATACATAGAACACCTTTCCCTAAGAACGACTTAGTTTACTATGGAGGTCGTGGGAAAGGTGTTCTATGTTAATCTTATAATGACTTATACGTGGTCAATGATATGTAATGTTGTATCGATATCATTTAAAGGCATAATATGTACGCCTGCAGCGATTTTCTTGATTTCTTCTAGTGTTTCGATAGCAATTTCTGTGCCCGCTTCTTTACCGCCCTTTTCTACGCGGTCTAGGATCTCTTGAGTAAGGTTGATCCCAGGCACTTTTTCGTGTAGGTATGTAGCCATTTTGAAGCTTTTAAGTGGAATCAAGCCAAGCATAATAGGCACATCGAACTCAGACATTTTATCGATGTAGCGTTTTGCTTGTTCTAAATCGTAAATCGGTTGTGTTTGAACGAAGTGTGCACCATTTTGGATTTTGGCAGCCAATTTTTGGCGTTCAATTTCTAAATCTGGCGCACCAGGATTACCAGTAGCACCGATGTAGAAGTTTGTTGGTACGTCAAGGTCGTTGCCTGCAAGGTCTTTACCTGCATTCAATGTCTTAGCAATGTTGAGCAAGCCCATGCAATCTACTTCGAATACGGATTGTGCAAATGGATGGTCCCCATTATCTGGTTTGTCCCCTGTAAGGGTTAAAATATTGTTCACGCCCAACGCTGCAGCGCCAAGCAATTCAGATTGCAAACCGATAATATTACGGTCGCGGCAGGTAAGATGGAAAATTGTTTCAATCTCTTTGTTGTGTTGTAACAAGTAGGACAAGGAAATTGGGCTCATGCGCATTTTAGACATAGGGCTGTCAGCGATGTTGATAGCGTCAACCTTCCCTTTCAAACGAGCCGCTTGTTCAAAAATCTTTTCTGCAGAACTACTTTTCGGTGGATCTAGCTCAACTGTGATGGTGAACTTTCCTTGTTGATGTTTCTCTCTTAGGGTCATCATGTACCTCTTATCTATTCTTATGGTGAAAGCTTAATGTATGAGTAATGAAAGCAAAAAATTATTTCTCTAAAGTTTCAAAGTAATCGTTAGCGTGGTTAACCGCAGCGATACCGTCTTTAGCGTAGATATCTGCGCCCGCTTGGTCTGCGTAATCTTGAGATACTACGGCACCACCTACCATGACCTTAGTTTTGAGGCCTGCCGCACGGATTGCAGCGATTGTGTTGTCGATTTGAGGCATTGTTGTGGTCATCAAGGAACAGATACCAACGAGAGCCGCCTTGTTGTCTTTAATCGCTTGAACGATAACTTCTGGATCAACGTCTTTACCGAGGTCGACGATTTTGTAACCATTGTTTTCAAGCAAGGCTGCTACGATATTTTTACCTAAATCGTGGATGTCGCCTTTAACGGTAGCTACAACGACTGTGCCTTTATCTAAACTTTCACTAGCAGGAATAATTTCTTTAATGGTGTTGAAAGCAGCCTGCATTGTTTCCGCAGCAAGCATTACTTGTGGCAAGAATAATTTACCAGAACCGAACTTGTCCCCTACTACATTCATCGCTTCAGATAAGCCTTTTTTCGTAATATCTAATGGGTCCATGCCGTCTGCTAAGGCTTTTTTAACAAGTTCAACGATGGCTTCCTTCTCCCCTTGTTCTACACAAGCGCGGATATTCGCTAATGGATCATTGCTGTCGAAGGATTTTTTCTCTGGCCCTTTCGGAGCGGAGTTCCCTGGTGCACTTGATTCGTCTTCGTAGCCATATTCTTCGATAAATTGAGCGGAACCTGGGTCCCAACCTAATAGCGTTGTACTAGATACAAAAGCTTTTTTAGCTGGATAGTTTAATGGATTCATAATCGGTGTTGTCAAACCGCATGCAAGGGCCATTGTTAAGAATTGACCATTCAAGTATGGACGTTGTGGCATACCGAAGGAAATGTTGGACAAGCCCATTACTGTTGGGAAGCCAAATTTCTCCTTATATAACTGTAATGTACGCAATGTTTGACGTGCACTATCTTCACCGCTGGCAAGTGTTAATACCAATGGATCAAGTAATAAGTCATGTGGTTGAAGACCATAGCCGTAAGCGCGATTTACGATGCTTTCAGCTAATGCAACGCGGTCCTCTGCTTTTTCAGGTAGGTCACCACTAGATAATGGCAAGCAAAGTAATGCTGCGCCATAACGTTTAGCCAAAGGCATAACGTGAGTGATGGACTCCTCCTCCCCATTTACAGAGTTGATGAGCGCACGGCCTGGGTAGTTTTTAAGAGCTACTTCCATAGCTGCTGGATCCAATGTATCGATGGATAATGGAGTTTCAACGAGCATGGATAATTCAAAGATAGCACGTTCCATCAATGGCGTTTGGTCCATGCCGGCTACACCCATGTTTACATCGAGGATGTCTGCACCTGCTTCTACTTGGTCTAAAGCATCACGTTTTACACGGATGAAAGAACCGTCCCGTAATTCTTGGGCCAGAATTTTACGACCTGTTGGATTAATACGTTCACCAATGATAAGTGGTTTCGTATTGTGACCTAATTCTAACAATCTAGTACGGCTTGTAATGATTGTTTTAGGTTCAATATGAGCACGCTCCTTTGGAGTATGTGCTTTTACAGCGTTGGAAATAGATTGGATATGAGCTGGTGTTGTACCGCAGCAGCCGCCTACATAGCTAGCCCCTGCATCGACGATATCGAGCATCAATGGGCCCATCTCTTCTGCTGTAAGTGGGAATACAGTTTGTTTATTAATCAGTTGAGGCATACCTGCATTTGGTTGGCAACTGATTGGCAAATTAGTAACGCTAGCAATCTCTTCAATAAGAGGTGTAATTTGTTCAGGTCCAAGAGAACAGTTAATACCGATGATATCAGCACCCATAGCCTCTACGATAGTAGTTGCTACTGCTGGCGGTGTACCTGTAATAGTACGGCCGTCTTCACTGAAAGAAAATTGACAGATGATTTGCACATCTTCTTTTGTCTTCCCTGCTGCTTCACGAGCATCAAGAGATGCTAATAATGCGGCACGCATTTCTTGTACGTCGATGATAGTTTCAATGATAATGAAATCTACGCCACCTTCGATCAATGCATCTGCTTGTTCGCGATATGTGTCATAAATAGAGTCAAAGCTCATATTACCTAATGGCTGTAAGAAACGACCTGTAGGACCCATAGAACCAGCTACACGAGCAGATGGTTTAACCTCTGCAATAGCTTCTTTTGCTACCTTTACGGCTGCGATATTAATCTCTCTTACTCGATCTTGTAAGTCATAATCTTCTAACTTAAGTCCACAAGCACCGAATGTATTGGTAGTAATTACATCACTACCATGTTGTAAGTATTGTGAGTGAATATTCTTTACAACTTCTGGTCTCTCAATATTAAATAGCTCTGGACAATAGCCCTCTTCTAAGCCTGCTGCTTGCAGCATTGTGCCCATAGCACCGTCAAAAATATACATAAACATCTTCCTTTAACATCCTAAATATCGAACTGTTTCACGTGAAACATTATTCTGTTGGTTGGCCTTTCATAGCGATACCTGATACATCAGCAGTAGTCTTACTACCATCTTCCTCTGCCTTGTTTTGGTCGTTAGTAGTTGCTTTTTCAGGTAATTTACGAGATGCGCAGTCCTGTTGTGAACAAGATGTACAGCCTCGTTTTGTTTTAAGGTCTTCGTTTGCTGGCATTAAACCGATAATCGCCGTTACTGACTTACGTGGGAACAATAAATAGTTCTCCGTAACTTGTAAGCCGATTAGCTCTGTTTTAATGATTTTAGCTAATTGTGGCTGAATTTCTAGTGGCCAGTTACCGTAACCAGGGCTAAAGCGCCATGTTGGTTTATAACCTTGTTTTTTAGCGATTGTATTGATTACTTCATTTACTTGATCTGCTACTTGCTCTACTGCTGTTGTAGCTGCTGCATCAAGCAATAAACCTACGGTGTAGTTACCTTGTTTAAAAAGTTGTTCGCTGCGAATTTCTACATCTTCGCCTACTGTTACACCTAATACATAGACTTTTGTAGACTTTTCTAAATGTTTTTCAATGATAGAACCTTCAATTTTAAGCGGTGGATTGCTCAAAATTGTTTTAGTTTCTGCATCATAATCATATTCTTGGTATACACCTTTAGGTGTAGCTAATAACTGGATTTCCTTACATGCTTCGTCTACATATTGTTGTGGGAAATCCTCTGCGTGACGAAGTCCTGCGTATCGTTTTACTTCTGCTTTATCGATGGCAGGAAGCATTCCGTTATAGATGGGCATGGAAACGCCTCCTCTTCAAAAATAAAAATTTCTTCGATGGTCCGTCCGAAATACCGGGCGATCTTGTGCGCCAATCCCAGAGAAGCGTTGTATCTTCCGTTTTCTAAAGAAATGATCGTCTGACGGGTAACGCCGACTGCTTCTGCCAGATCCTCCTGACGGATCCGTCCGGTCCGGCGCAGTTCTTGGATCCTGTTTTTCATCTGTGATCGATCCCACCCTTCTTTTTACTGACAGTATCTTTCATCAATGGTTTCCCTTTTGCAGATTAAGTAAAATGTAAAGCTGACTGTACAAAATAAGTATAGGAAACTTTACATAAAAAGTCAAGTTCATTTTACATTTTGTGCTTTTTTCAGATACAGTATACAAAATGTTTGGAGAAATTTTATAATTGGGTCATTGACTTTCCGACCTGTAAGTGTTTATAATTTGAAAAGTGACAATATGTCATGTTTACCATTGACTCAAGGAGGCCTTGATTTCTATG
>URZS01000085.1 GCA_900552445.1 uncultured Veillonella sp.
CATAGCCGGCAAATAAATATCCGTCGACAACGATGTAAACGCCATCAAAGCACTTAATATAGAAATAAAAAGCCAACTTTTATTGCTAACCGTATGCATACAGTCACCACTTCCATATTCAACTATATAAACTTTCATATAAACCGTACTTTACTAAATATATATTCATTATAGCAAAAATATATATGAGGATATATAAATTTCTAATGTATTTTATTTTTCAATATTCTATAGAAAGCTATTGCGTAAATTGTTTTTATCCTTTACTATAGTAAAGAGAGTTACATTTAGAAAGGAATCATCATGGCTAATATCAATGAAAATTACTTAAATCTACAAGGTTCTTATTTATTTGCTAATATTGCAAAAAAGGTAAATGAGTACCAAGCCGCACATCCAGATGCAGATATTATTCGTCTTGGTATTGGCGATGTAACGTTACCTCTTGCACCTGCAATTATCGACGCAATGAGTAAAGCAGTTCAAGAGATGGGCAAAGCAGAAACGTTCCGCGGTTACGGCCCTGAACAAGGTTATGACTTCTTACGCCAAGCTATTGTTGATGGCGACTACAAACCATTAGGTGTAGATATTGCAATCGACGAAGTATTCGTATCTGACGGTGCAAAATCTGACGTTGGCAACATCCAAGAATTATTCAGCGAAGATAATGTTATCGCTATTACAGATCCAGTGTATCCAGTATATCTAGATTCCAATGTTATGGGCGGTCGTACTGGCGAAGCTGTAGACGGTATCTTCCAAAAGGTTGTATACCTCCCTACTTCTGCAGAAAATAATTTTTCTCCAGAATTTCCATCTGAAAGAGTAGATATCGTATATCTTTGCTCCCCTAACAATCCTACTGGTACTGTTTTGAGCCGTGCTCGTTTAGCAGAATGGATTAAATGGTGTAAAGATAACGACGCAATTTTGATGTTTGACTCCGCTTACGAAGCTTTTATCACCACAGAAGACACTGTAAAATCTATCTACGAAATCGAAGGTGCTCGCGAAGTAGCCATCGAGTTCCGTTCCTTCTCTAAAACTGCAGGTTTCACAGGTACACGTTGTGCTTATGCAGTAGTACCTAAAGAAGTGACAGGCAAAACTAAATCTGGTGAACGCCAAGCCCTCAATCCTATGTGGAACCGCCGTCAATGTACTAAATTCAATGGTGTTCCTTACATCATTCAACGCGGTGCTGAAGCAGTGTACACTAAAGAAGGCCGCGAACAAACACAAGCAAACATTGCGTACTACAAAGAAAATGCCCGCATCATCAAAGAAGGTCTAGAGTCTATCGGCCTTACTGTATACGGCGGTGTTGACGCGCCATACATTTGGCTTAAAACACCAGGCAACATGACTAGCTGGGAATTATTTGACATCTTGCTCGAACAAGTTCAAATCGTATCTACCCCAGGATCTGGCTTTGGCCCTCACGGCGAAGGTTACCTTCGTTTAACTGCTTTCGGTAGCCGTGAAAATACGATTCGCGCCGTTGAAAGAATCAAAACTTTACAATTCTAATACCTATAAAACAAAAAGACCGATTGCAATCCTATAATAGGAAGATAATCGGTCTTTTCCATGCCTTCATAGATATGATTATTGAGTTTTTAGTGAAAGTACCGTAAATATATGCATTAGGAGCAATATAGTTCTACACAAATCAATGTCTCTCATTATGTATTCAATGTTTATCAAACTCACTGCAATAAATTCTATAGAAAAATATCAAATACATTTATTTTGTGCTATAATAGTAATGTTAATTATTAAATTTATCAATTTATATAGGAGGCTAATATGAATATTCGTATTGGTATCGTTGGCTACGGCAACTTGGCTCGTGGCGTAGAAGCATCCGTTCAATTACAACCTGATATGGAGCTCGTAGGCGTATTCTCTCGCCGTCAAGGTATTGAAACTGTATCTGGTGTACCTGCTTACACTATGGAAGATATTCCTAATTTCAAAGGTAAAATCGATGTAATGGTTCTTTGTGGCGGTTCTGCTACAGACCTAATCGAACAAACACCAATGGTAACTAAATACTTCAACTGTATCGATTCCTTCGATACACATGCACGTATTCCTGAGCATTTTGCTAATGTAGACAAAGTAGCTAAAGAAGCTAAAACTGCTACATTGATTTCTTGCGGTTGGGATCCAGGCATGTTCTCCTTGCAACGCGTTTACGCTGAAGCAATCTTGCCAAAAGGCAAATCCTACACATTCTGGGGCCGCGGCGTATCCCAAGGTCACTCCGACGCAATCCGTCGTCTTGAAGGCGTAGTTGATGCTCGTCAATACACTGTTCCTAAAGAACAATACTTAGAGGAAATCCGCAATGGTCAAACTCCTGACGTTGATGGCTACAAAGGTCACCTTCGTGAGTGCTACGTAGTAGCTGCTCCTGATGCGGACAAAGCTAAAATTGAAAACGAAATCAAAACTATGGAAAACTACTTCGTAGGTTACGAAACTATAGTTCACTTCATTTCCCAAGAGGAACTTGATCGCGACCACAAAGGTATTCCACATGGTGGCTTCGTTCTTCGCTCTGGTGAAAGCACAGATGGCACACGTCACGTTATCGAGTACTCCTTGAAACTTGACTCCAACCCTGAATTCACAGGTTCTGCCCTCGTTGCTTACGCACGTGGCATCTACCGCCTTGCTAAACACGGCGGCACAGGTTGCTACACAGTATTCGACATTCCACCAGCTTGGATTTCTACACAATCCGCTGCGGACTTGAGAGCACATTCTCTATAAGACATATAACAAAAATCCCACACCTCAGTGTGGGTTTTTGTTTAGTGACACTACGAGTCACCTATGTGACTAATGGTGTCACTTTTTTAGTACAAATTTATAGCCTCTATATGATATAATATTTATTTGATAGAGTTTCTATGGAAACTTTCACAAAGAACGAAATCAATTAATTAGTTAATAAAAGGTGGTACCATGAGCACAAATTTAGAAGTAGGCATCGTAGGCCTTCCAAATGTTGGTAAAAGTACATTATTCAACGCCATTACAAAAGCAGGCGCTGAAGCTGCCAACTATCCATTCTGTACAATCGAGCCAAACGTAGGTGTCGTTGACGTTCCAGATAATCGTTTAGCGGTATTGGCTGAAATGTTTGGTTCTAAACGCATTCTTCCTGCTGCTATGCGCTTCGTAGATATTGCGGGCCTTGTAGAAGGTGCATCAAAAGGTGAAGGTTTAGGTAATAAATTCCTTAGCCACATCCGCCAAGTAGACGCCATTGCTCAAGTTATTCGTTGCTTTGAGGATCCTAACATTACTCACGTTGCTGGCTCTATCGATCCAATCCGGGACATCGAAATCATCAATACTGAGCTTTGCCTCGCTGACCTTGAGTCCGTAGAAAAACGCAAACAACGTATTGAAAAAATCGCTAAATCTGGCGATAAAGATGCTCGTGCTGAATTGCCATTACTAGAGCGCATCATGGAAGGTCTTGGCGAAGCTAAACCAGTTCGTGCCCAAGGTCTTAACGAAGACGAATTAGAAATGATCAAAGAATTAACTTTGCTCACAGCTAAACCATCCCTCTTCGTTGCTAATGTGTCCGAAGACGAAGTAGCTGATTACTCCGCTAACGAACATGTAAAACGCGTAGAAGAATACGCCAAAAATGAAGGTGCTGGCATCGTTGTTGTTTCTGCCCGCATCGAATCTGAAATCGCTGAGTTATCCGATGAAGAATCCGCTGCATTCCTCGAAGATTTAGGCCTTGAAGAATCTGGCTTAACGAAGCTTATTAAAGCAAGCTATGCACTATTAGGTCTTATCAACTACTTCACGGCTGGTGAAATGGAAGCTCGTGCATGGACAATTGTAGATGGCACAAAAGCACCTCAAGCGGCTGGTAAAATCCACTCCGATATCGAAAAAGGCTTTATCCGTGCTGAAATCGTATCCTTCGATGACTTACAAGCTTGCGGTAGCCAAAATGCGGCTAAAGAAAAAGGCCTCGTACGCCTAGAAGGTAAAGAATACATTATGAAAGACGGAGACGTAACACACTTCCGCTTCAACGTATAATACAAATTAATAACAAAAAAACCAGTAAATCGAACGATTTACTGGTTTTTTTAATGCTACAAAAAGCTTTTATTTAATTTTATTTGTCATCATTGCCCAATGCATTTTTAAGGCCACTAATCGCACCTTCTACAGCATCTTTAGCATCATCTGCAGCTTTCTTAACATCATCTGCAATATCATTAGCAGCGTCTTTTACTTTTGCTACTGTATTTTCAACAACGCCTTCTGCTTCCATTTGTTTGTCATCAGTTAATTTGCCAACATTTTCTTTTACTGCACCTTTAACTTGATCTAATTTATCATCTAATGCCATAATAGTGACTCCTTTCATGTAAATCACGTTTAACTATATTAAAACTACTTTTAAAAGTTGATTACTATCCCCTTTTTCCGAAGAAAAATGAGACTACAGCAACAACAATTACTGCACCTAATACAGATGGAATTAAGGACATTCCTGCTAAGCTAGGACCCCAAGTACCAAATAGGGACTGACCTACGGACGAGCCAATTAAACCAGCCACAACTTTAGCGATAACGCCCATTGCACCGCCCTTGTTAGTGATGGCACCCGCTAGGAACCCGATAAAACCACCAACAATAATTGACCATAACATACAATCACTCCTTCCTATTTAATCAAAATATTCATAAATTCTATCAAATAATACAGTTTTATAAATATTTTACAATTCTTGTATATTTATAATATATCATTCAATTTTAAAGATTAAATGAAGATTTTCGATTTAGTTCTATATATAACGATCTATTCAACTACTGTTACAATTTCATCTAAAGTACGACGTGTTTTATTGCGATGTGGTTCTTCATCACGGTAGCCGAAGGCAGCCATTACAGCAATGCCAAAGTGTTTAGTATCGAAAAGGCCAAGTTCATCACCTAAGAGTGCTGTCATGTCATCTTGATTGAAGCCTTCTAATGGACAGGAATCTAAGCCTTCATAAGCAGCCATTGTCATCATATTCGCCATAACGATATACGCTTGTTTAGAGGACCAATCAAAAGCAGCACGTTCAGACTCAAATGTTTTATAATCACTTGTAGTAAATTGAGCATATTTTTCGCGATATGCTGCATCTATTTCTGCAGGTAATTGCTTAACTGTTTCTTGAATGTAACGTACATAAGGGGAGTCAAACTCTAAGTCTACTTTTTTACGTGTTAAGAATACCACCAAATGACTTGCTTCAAGGCCTGCATGAATGCCCCAGCCATGAGCTTTCATTTTTTCTCGAATTTCTGGATTTTGGATAACTAGCAATTCAAAAGGCTCAAATCCAAGGGATGTTGGTGCCAAGCGAGCTGCTACTAAAATAGCATTCCAATCTTCATCGGAAATCTTCTTCGTGCTATCAAACTTTTTACATGCATAACGATATGTCATAGCATATTCTAAATCTTTACGATTCAATTTAGGGGCTGTTAATTTTATATTTTCTATTTCATACTTGCTCATATATACCTCCATAATGATAAAAAATATCATATATCTATAGTACCATAGTCAGCCTTTAAATTATATAAGAACCAAGACTTTAATAAAAAAGAAAGAAAAAGCCTAGACGATTGTAGTGACCCCAAAAAGTCTAACTTTTTGGGGAGATCGGAAGAGCACACGTCTGAACTCCAGTCACG
>URZS01000086.1 GCA_900552445.1 uncultured Veillonella sp.
TAAGACATCCACAAGAGGATTTTGCTTCTGTCGTTTATAAAGACTTTGAAGGACATCAAATACCTGTTATGAAAGGGTATGAGCGATATTTACGTCTCATTTGGGGCGATTATATGCAATTACCACCAGTTGAGCAACGTGTAGCAAAACACGACGCTGCATTTGCTGATTTGCATACGCCTTACAAAGAATATAGAGGCATTCATTATGCCCAAAATAAAGCTCAACCATAAGGAGGGCCTATGAAACGAATAGCAGTAATCTTTGCGGGTGGCGTAGGCGCTCGTATGAAGAACAGCAAGACGCCGAAACAATTCTTAGAATGGAACGGTAGACCTATTTTAATTCAAACCCTAGATGTTTTTGAACAAACAGAGGCTATTGAAGGTACTATCTATTGTGCACGGTGGTGAGAGTGCTCTTGAATCCCAATATAATGGGCTAGCTGAGGCTAAGCGCTTGTTCCCTGATGAAGATGTGACTGTTTTGATTCATGATGGTGTTCGTCCCCTTGTTGATAGTGCTACTATTGAACGAAACATTGAATCTGTTGAATCAAAGGGTTCTGCTATTACTGTTACTCCTGCTATCGAAACGATTATGGTTACTCAAGATGGTTCCATCAATCGAATTTTAAATCGTAATGAATGTCTTATGGCTAAGGCTCCACAGAGCTTTAGACTAGATGATATTTTATCTGTTCATAATCGAGCAAAAGATGATGGAATTCATGATTTCATTGATTCTGCATCGATGATGATGCATTACGGTTATACTTTATACCCTGTACTAGGGGAAACTGAAAATATAAAAATTACAACACCATCTGATTATTATATGTTTACGGGTATTATTAAAAACCGTGAACTAGGAGGATTAGAAGATGAGTAATTCCGTTATCCAACGTGAGTTAACGGCTTTAGTACATGAAGAAAAGTACTTTGATTTCCTCCGTCATCAACGCGTTCTTGTAACGGGTGCAACAGGGCTTATTGGCTCTATGTTTATTAAACTACTCATACTTGCTAATGAAGCTTATGGCTTGGATTTAAAAGTGCTTGGGCATGTGCGAAGCCATGAAAAAGCACAAACTATTTTTGGTGAGTATTTAGATAATGAATCATTTACTATTATTGATGGCTCATTAGAATCTATCGATACGCCATGTGACTATATCTTGCATGGTGCGGCACCAACACAATCTAAATTTTTTGTAGAACATCCTGTAGAGACAATTCGTACCTCTATCCACGGTACAGAGGCTATGCTTGAGCTAAGTCGTCATAAAAAGGTAAAAAAACTTATTTACCTATCCAGCATGGAGCAATATGGCGTTCCTTATGAATCAGGGCAGGTTATGACTGAGGATCGCTTAGGTTATCTTGATCACCTAAATGTACGTAGTTCCTACTCTGAAAGTAAACGACTTTGTGAATGTTATTGCAAGTCCTATGCGGTTGAGTATGGAGTTCCCGCTGTTATAGCTCGACTAGCTCAAACCTTTGGACCAGGTGTTCCTGTATCTGATAATCGAGTATTCATGCAGTTTACTAAGAGCGCTCTCAAGCATGAAGATATTGTTCTTCACACAAAGGGCGACTCTATGTCTAATTACTGCTATATTACAGATGCTTTGACAGGTATCTTAACCCTTATGAAGTTGGGGGAAGCAGGAGAAGCATACAATATATGTCATGATGAAGAAACTCGTTCTATTGCTAGTATTGCTCATTTAGTGGCAACACATGTAAGCAATGATAAGAGTAAAGTTATCTTTGATATTCCGGAAGATGTGCAAGGCCTCGGCTATGCTCCGGCAGTTCACATGTTCCTAAGCTCTAAGAAGTTAAAATCCTTGGGCTGGCAGCCTAAGGTATCAATGGCACAAGCCTATGTAAGACTAGCAGAATACATCCAAGAGGAAGGCTTATGAAAAAGGAAATAATAATTGTCACCATCTCCCTTGGTAATGATGGGGCTGAACGAATTTTAACAGAGTTAGCTCGTCAATGGGTACATGATGGTCACCATATTACGGTTATTCAAACAAGCCCTAATCGATATGGTAACGAATATGCTTTAGAGGAAGGTATTGAGCAAATCGAAATTCATACTACTAGCTCTAATAAAGTGATTCGTTTTATGCAAGAAATAAAAGAATTAATCAAGATCTTGAAGACTAGACCAAATGCTACATGCTTATCGTTCTTGTCTGCATCGAGTTTCATCTTGGCTATTAGTTCTTGGTTTGTAAACAATCGTATCGTTTTTTCTGAACGCAATAATCCGCGCAAGGTACCTATCGGTTGGCATCAACAAGCGTTGCGTAATTTTGCCTTTCGATTCGCTGATGCCCTAGTATTCCAAACAGAAGACGCTCGCTCTTATTTCCCTGAATCTGTCCAAAAGCGTGGTGTTATTATTCCAAACCCTATTAACGGTAAACTGCCACCACCATTTGAGGGAGAGCGAGAAAAGACGATCGTTACTGCCTGTCGATTACATCCTCAAAAAAACTTGCCTATGATGATCAATGCTTTTAGTATGTTAGCGGACGAGTTTCCAGAGTATAAACTTGTCATCTATGGTCAAGGTGTTTTAGAAGATGAATTACGAGGTCAAATTAAATCTCTTAATTTAGAGGATAGAATTTTATTACCAGGCTTTGCTAGTAATATTTTAGAAAAAGTAGCACCTTGTTCTATGTTTGTGTCTTCTTCCGACTTTGAAGGTATTTCAAACTCTATGCTAGAGGCCCTTGGCATGGGATTGCCCGCAGTCGTTACAGACTGTCCTGTAGGCGGTGCTCGTATGGTAATTAAAAGTGGAGAGAATGGTATTCTTGTACCTGTAGGTGATACACAGGCTATGTATGAAGCTATGTGCAGTGTCTTGAAAAATCCTGAATTAGCCGCTAAGCTTTCACAAGAAGCCATCAAAGTACGCGATGAGTTCCCATTGTGGAAAATTGCAAAACGTTGGTTAGAAGTTTTATGAGTTGTAAGGAGGGGAACCATTGAAGTTAAATATAACGGCTCTTGCTGACCGCATGATATGGTTCATAACTCTAATCTTTTTAGTGTTGTCGTTGACCATTTCCTTTGCCCTTGGCGAGGCGAACTATGGTGCCTATGTATTATTTGTATGCTTATTTGGGCTCATCATTTTCTATCTTATAAGAGAGCAGGGCGTTATTAAGCTTCGACTCAATTGGATGCATGGCTATATGCTGCTCTTTATAGGGGCTTGTTACCTTAGTGCGATTAATGCCATAGATACGTCTGTGGCTATGAGCCGAAGTTTTGACATCGTCAAGATATTCTTTATGCTCATCATTTTGTACATGTGCTATCAAGATAAAAAATCGGTGGATACATTATTAAAGATTGGTATGTGGACAGGCTATATAGTTTGTTTTTACACTGTTTATTTCTATGGTTTAGATTATTTTATTACTGTCTTATCATCGTCGGCACGTATTGCCAATGATGCATTAAATGCGAATACAGTAGGTCTTTTAGGGGCTAATGCTATTGTAATGACCTTGTATTACATGCTATATGATCGCCCTCGATGGTGGCATATTATCGCATTACCTACATTAGGTATTCTTGCTGCTACAGGCAGTCGTAAGGCTCTTGTATTCGTTGCGGCAGGTACCGTATTACTTTTTGTTTTTAAAAGCTTACGCAGTGCCAATGTAATCAATTCGATTGCTAAAATTATTGGTTCTTTGCTAGGGCTTACTATCGTAGGTGTTGCTGTATTGCAATTACCGATGTTTGCTGAAGTATTAGATCGCATGTCTAGCATGGTGGAAGCATTTGCTGGTACTGGTGGTGACTCATCTACTATCATTCGTATGGCTTTAGTGGATATTGGTTGGGATTTATTCTTCCAATCTCCTATTACTGGAGTTGGTGTCAATAATCCGTCTGTATATACATTCTTCCTATATGGTAAAGAGAACTACTACCTTCATAATAACTACATTGAGCTATTGGCGGGTACTGGTATTATCGGTTTATTAGCGTATTATTCCATGTATTTGTATGTGGCATATAACTTAATTCGCTATCGTGATTTCCACAGTAATGAATATGTAATGGTGCTCATTCTATTCCTTTCACAAATTGTAATGGATATGGGCATGGTGTCCTATGAGAGTAAGAGTACTTATTTTTATATGATGTTGTTTTATTTAGAGGTGCAAATGCTCCGGAAGGGACGTAAAAATGAAGCTCAGCAAATTGTGTAAAGTTGGCATGTCCTTTTTAACAAAACCTTACTATCGTACTCGAGTTCTTATTAAATCAGGCTATTATGATCATTTATCTGATGAAGAATTTTTGAAGAAGATATTTCCTAAATATATGGGGTATCCTTTAGATTTAGAGAATCCTAAAACTTTCAGTGAAAAATTACAATGGCTAAAAGTCAATTACCGGAATCCTATTCAAACTATTATGGTTGATAAGCATGAAGCAAAACACTTTATTGCAGAACGTGTGGGAAATCAATATATTATTCCTACACTTGCTGTATGGGATTCCGTAGAGGATATCGATATCGATGCATTGCCAAATCAATTTGTGTTGAAGTCAACTCATGATAGTGGAGGCATCGTAATTTGTAAAGACAAATCATCTCTTGACATAGAAGCAGCTAAAGCGAAGTTAAGTGCATCTCTAAAACGTGATTACTCTAAAATTGCCAGAGAATGGGCTTATCAAAATGTACCGCGTCGCATTATAGCAGAAGAATATATTTCTGAATTGGGTAAGGATGATTTATTAGACTATAAGATGTATTCCTTTCATGGAGAACCAAAGCTAACTGTAGTATGCTCGGATCGCTTTTCAAAGACTGGAACGCGTATGAACTTCTACGATATCAATTGGGAGCCTATGGGGATTCATTTTGGTCATTATCCTCCATTACCTACGGAGTTTCCAAAACCAGCTACTTATGAGGAGATGAAACGTCTCACCGCTGAGCTAAGTAAGGATTGCCCGTTCTTACGTGTTGATTTTTATGAAATAAAAGGGCGCCTATTTATTGGAGAATTAACATTGTTCCCTGGTGCTGGATTAGAAACGTTTCGTCCTATGTCAAAAGATTATGAATTAGGGGAGTGGTTACATCTTGAAACTGTACATCGGAGCTGATTTTGTTCCTACGGATATCAATAAAAGTTTATTTGAAGAGGGGAATGGGGAAGCACTAGTAGGTAAAGAGCTGTATGAAATTCTTAAGCACTCTGATTTAAATGTTTTTAATTTAGAAGTGCCTCTTACTGATGCAGAAACACCAATTGTAAAATTTGGTAATAATTTGATTGCACCGTCTAAGACAGTTTATGGCTATAAAGCTTTAGAACCTATTTTCTTAACATTAGCTAATAATCACTCCTTAGATCAAGGTGCGGAAGGCTTAACAACAACATTAAACTTGTTGAAGCAACATGAAATTGCTCATGCTGGGGCCGGTGCTAATTTGAAGGAAGCAAAGAAGCCATTTATCTTTGAAAAAGATGGCGTACATATTGGCTTCTATCTATGTACAGAGAATGAGTTTACTATGGCTACTTCCCATTCTATGGGTGCTAACCCATTTGATGTATTGGACAGCTTTGATGAAGTGGCTGGTTTAAAAGAACAATGTGATTATGTAATTGTTCTATATCATGAGATCGGAAGAGCG
Source organism: uncultured Veillonella sp. (assembly GCA_900552445.1). Taxonomy (GTDB): domain Bacteria; phylum Bacillota; class Negativicutes; order Veillonellales; family Veillonellaceae; genus Veillonella. Next base: position 5,704 of record URZS01000086.1, read on the forward strand.
TCGTG
>URZS01000087.1 GCA_900552445.1 uncultured Veillonella sp.
CACTCGTGACTGGAGTTCAGACGTGTGCTCTTCCGATCTCTGGGAAGGTACACTGTATAAACTGCTGACAGTCGCTATATTTAAAATACGGATACTTTCTAATGACTGCCTTAATGTCCTTAATATGAGCGCGATGTAATTCATATTCGCAAGTGGGACAGATTTCTTTTTTAGATTTTATGTGCATGCCACATCGACCGCAACGATGATAACCATGCTGCTCTAAATAGATTTCACGCTTTCGAGCTGTAATTTGTACTTTTCTGAAAGCTGCCTTTAATTCTTCATTATCCGTTTGTTCCAATGATTTATCGATGGCATCTACATCTTCTTTTGAAAGCACAATATCTGAGAAATTAATACGCTTCGTAATAATTTGCTTATCAGGTAGTGAAATCGATGTATCAGTATTTGCTTTCACATAGCTCTGACGTTTCATTATAAAGCGAATGTCTGTGATTACCTCTTGGCGGTAATACTTGTTTATGGCCTCGATGATGCGCCGTTTTTGCATCTGTAATTCCTGCATCCACATGGAATTATCTGCACTAATAACCATATCAGGAGGCTTGATAGACACAATTTTCGTATGGTCTGCAATGACATCGCCCACTACATGACGCCACTTGTGAACGAGGGTATTTAATTTATATTGTTCCAGTAAATTCAGTTTTGCTAAGGCCTTTGGTAAACAAAGATCAAGGCTGTCCATACTGAACCTTACCCCCTTCACAAGAAATAAATTGAACCGATTTCAAATCTTTAAAATCGTGAATATCTGTAGTAGTAATAAATGTTTGAATGCGTTTATGAATAAACTGCAATAAATTCGCTCGTCTCGATTCATCAAGTTCGCTCAATACATCATCTAGCAAAAGAACTGGATATTCCCCAACCTCGGACTTGATAAACTCAAGCTCACTCAACTTTAAGGATAATACAGCGGTTCGTTGCTGCCCTTGAGATCCAAATTTCTTTAAATCCATCGCATCGGAAAAGAATCGTAAATCATCTCTATGAGGACCTACACTGGTCGTTAATCGATGACGATCCTGTGGCAACGCTGCTTTGATGCGCTCGTAAAATCCTTCTTTTGTATATTCTAAGGATCCGTTGTCCATATAAGGCTGTTCATAACCGATGGTTAAATTCTCGAGACCTCCAGTTAGTTTACGATTCATCAAATCGATGAGAAGGTTGATTTTCTTCAAGCTTTCTAATCGTTTCTTGACGATAAAGCTCGCCATATCCGCCAGCTGTAAATCCCATTCTTCAAGAGGAATATTTTGCTTTCCTCTATATTCCTTAAGGACTGCATTTCGTTGCTGTAATAACCTATTGTACTGCATCAACTGATGATAGTACGTAGCGCTAGTCTGAGAGATTTCCATATCTAAAAAGCGTCTACGTCCTGACGGCGTTCCCTTGATGAGCTGTAAATCTTCAGGACAAAAGATAACTGTATTTAAGGTACCAATCAGTTCCTTTTGCGATATTTTAGTATCGTTTAAGCGAATATCCTTAGGACCTTGGCGGAATAACTTAATATTCACCTTTTGTGGCGTATCCTTTTTCTCAAACTTAACCACAATGCCTGCTTCCTCAGCATTGAACATGAGCATATCCGATGTATCGTTGGTCCGATGGCTTTTACCAATGGTACCTACATAGATTGATTCGAGGATATTCGTCTTGCCAGCCCCATTGGTTCCGTGCAAAACGATAATCTCCGGATTGAACTGAATCTGTACATCCTTGTAATTACGAAACTGGAATAATTGCAGTGAGTCAATTCTCACCGATTATGCCTCCTCTTGAGTAATCACGAGATCTACATCGAGACCTTCGCAAGAAATCACGTCCCCAACGCGACACTTCTTGCGTTTTTCTGTTACAACTTGACCATTCAAAGTAAGGATGCCTTCATCGATAAAGGATTTAATTTGACCACCTGTTTCGATAATACCTTCTAACTTCAACAACTGATCAATTTGAATGTACTCCGTATGAATGGGTACCTGCTGTTGCTCTTTCATAACGTCCTCCTATAGTGGACAAATTATAACTATATGGGAATTAGGTAACGATGACTTTTAATCATCATTACCTAATAAGAATATGTATATTAATACAGTGAAATATACGTAGTATTGATATTATTTAGTACCAGTGTCCAGGTCGCTCGCTGGGCATTTTCCTTTGGAAAATTGCACGCTCCGACCAAAGTGATGTGTGGCTCCCATCGTCGCTATCGCTCCTCTGTTAGCTCACACCCTACTTTTACGCATTCGTACGAACTGGTGTTACTACGTATGTATAGTTCGGATTATTGTCTTGGCGAATGACAACTGGACCGTTTTGTTTTAAGAACAAGTGGATATTATCGCCTGTGCTGTGGCGCAAGATGTCAGAGATGTAGCGACCGTTGAAGGAGATTGTGAAAGGTGTGCCTTTAAATTCAACAGCTACGTCTTCTTTTGCCATGCCGATTTCAGTATTTTGAGTAGACAATGTTACATTGCTTTCAGACCAATCATAACGAATTACGTTATAGCTAATGTCTTTAGCCAATAAGGATACGCGGTCAACAGCACCAGCGAATTCGCGGCGGTCGATAACAGCGCTAGAGTCGAATTGAGAAGGAATTACCTTTTCATATTCAGGGTATGTGCCTTCGATCAAGCGAGAGATGATGTAAATAGATTCAAAGTTGAACACGATTTGTGTGCGATTCCAAATGATGTTGATCATCGCTGGATTATCTGTTGGTAATAAACGAGATACTTCAGCCAACGTTTTTGTAGGAATGATGGCGCGCATTGGCGTAGTTGCTGGCTCATCAATGGTAATTTTCTTAACAGCCATGCGGTGTGTATCAGTAGCAACCATAGTGACTTCGTTTTCTTTAATTTCAAGAAGAGCACCAGTAAATACAGGACGATCTTCGTCTGTGGCAGCTGCGTAGTTTGTTAAATCGATGAGTTCTTTCATAGCAAAGCTATCGATGTTTACATGATCTTGGTCGTGAATTTGTTCCACTAAGGAGAAATCATCTGGATGCAATGTTACGAGGTTGAATTCGGAAGAACCAGAAGTAATAGTTAAAGAATTGCCGTCTTCTGGTTTGTAAAGTTCGATGGTTTCGCCAGGCAATTTGCGGATTAACTCTTGGAAATAACGGGAACCAACTACTAATGTACCAGGTTCTTTAATGTCGCCGTCGATGGTTAAACGAATACCGAGTTCAAAATCGTTACCTTGTAATTCTACTTGTCCATTTTTGGTTGTCATGTAGATAGCGCCTGGTAAGTTGGAACTTGTTTTATTTTGAGATACCTTTTGCAATACGTTGATTGCTTTTTGGAGATTTGCTTTTGGGAATGTAATATGCATATATAACTCCTTTTTGATTTCTATATTTGTTATTTATATTTATTAGATTTTTAGATTACTATTTTAATCTACTAATTTATATATTGTTTGTGTTTTCAGTTTCTATATATTGTAGAAGCACTAATCACTACTTATCTTGTTTGTAATATTCTATGTTTGCTACCGTAGATGCTCTATAGATATTCTGCGATAGATCTGTTTCTACTGGTTTTTTGATTGTTTGTTAGTTTTAGTAGTAGTAATAGTAGGGGCCTGTTCATATGTGTAAAAGTGAATTGAGGCCACTAACTGTGTGATTTTTTTGTTGTGTATAACTATGTTGATAGTCTGTACCTACTTATCCACATATTCACAGGTAAGTGCGAGTTTTTGGATATCCACAAAGTTATGCACTATACATCCACAGAGTTATCCACAGGTTGTTAATTTCTGTTTAATTTCTGCTACTATTCGTTTAGTTTCCTCGTTTTTTTCAATTTCCTTCGTAATTTTATCGTACGCATGGAGAATTGTTGTATGGTCACGAGAGAGCGCAGCTGCGATTTGCGGATAACTTTCGTTGATCATATCGCGGCATAAATACATAGCAATTTGGCGTGGAAATGCGAATTGAGCCTTCCGCTTTTTGCCCAGCAAGTCTTGCTTTTTAATATTGAAATAAGAACTTACAAAATTCTGGATGCTTTCAATATTAACCATGTTCACCTCTTCTGTGTGAACGAGGCCAGCCAAGGCTTGTTTTGTGTATTCTAGGTCGATAGAATCTAGACGTTGATCGATGGATGCAGTGCCGATTAATTTGGTGAAAGCCCCTTGCAACACGCGGACGTTTTCGCTAAATTGCAATGCTACGTAGTTAATTGAATCATTATCGATGCGAATAATGCGATTCTTTTTATATTCTCGTTCGAGCAGTGATCTGAAGATGGCAATGCGCGTTTCTAAATCTGGATTTTCCATGGTTGCAATGTAGCCAGCTTGGAAACGAGAACGGAGACGATCTTCGAACTGCTCCATATCGTTTGGCATCGTATCTGAAGTAAGGACGATTTGCTTGTTGTTATTTAATAATTCATTGAACGTATTAAATAGCTCGGTTTTCGTACTTTCACGACTTTCAAGGAACTGAATATCGTCAATCATGAGTACGTCGATGTTGCGGAATGTGTTACGGAACAATTTACCTTGGTTACGCTGCAATGTTTCGACGAAAATGTTCATAAAGTTTTCGCTCGTAATGGACATAACCTTCATGTGTGGATGATTTTCCTTGATGGCATTGCCGATGGCGTGCATTAAGTGCGTTTTACCGAGGCCTGACGGGCCGTAGATAAAGAGCGGATTATAGTCGCCACCTGGGAACTCTGCTACATTTTGAGCTGCCCCAAATGGAATACGGTTGGCGTTACCTGTTACGTAGTTGTCAAAACGGTACGCTGGATTAAGGTTAGATAAAGACAAATCCACAGGCACATTGTCAGACTGTAATGTAGGCAATGTTTCTGTAGTTTTCTTCGGTGTTGCCACCATTGGCTCATCTGGAATATCCACAGGTGCTGGTGTGCGGTCGATATAGACAGGCTCTTGATAGATTGGCTTGTAGAACTCTTCTTGATGAGCTTTTTCCCCTACCACAGGCGGTAAAGGCATTGGCGGAGCCACTACAGGAGCATCATCGATGAGATTTTCATCAACAAAGGTAGTATCTATGCTCTCTTGATTAAAATCGAATAACACCATATCCCGATGGGATCCGATAACGGTAGTAATAGCATCCTGCAAAGCTTTGCTAATCTGCGGTTGCTGATCGATTAAGTTTTTAACAAATGTTTGCATGACCCCAATATGGATCGAATGACTGTCGAGAGACATGGGAATCAACGATGCGGTGACGCGCAAGTACAACGCGTCAGGCAAATGTTGCATGTTCTTTTTCGCCTCTTGCAATATATGTTCCCATATATTATTCAAATCAAATGATTGCATGACGTGCCTCTTGTGTATAACTATTACGATAAATATGTATAACTTTAGGAATAATGTGTATAACTATTGTAAAAGCTGTGGAAAACCATATTATTCTTGTGAATAACCTGTGCACAACCTGTGAATAAGTGAAAATAAAATTCTCTTCCAACCAGATAATAACTGACTTTATAGATTACACAGGTTAAAAGAGAAAAAATGTGGATAACCTTGAAAATTATCCAACAAAAACTAGATCGGAAGAGCACACGTCTGAACTCCAGT